>JBEGMG010000029.1:0-4279 GCA_041183165.1 Actinomycetota bacterium
CACATACGCCGCACCGCACATACGCCGCACCGCACATCCACCGCACCGCACATACGCCGCACCACCTATCCGCCGCACCGCGCCGACCATCCGGAGTCCCATGAGCACCTTCCTCGACCGAGTCGCGTCCGCTCCCATCTCCTGGGGCATCTGCGAGGTCCCCGGCTGGGGGGCGATGCTCCCCACTCCGCGCGTCCTCACCGAGATGTCGGGCCTCGGCCTGCCGGCCACCGAGCTCGGCGCGCCCGGCTTCCTGCCGACGTCACCCGAGGACGTCAAGGCCGAGCTCGCGAAGTACGACATGACGCTCATCGGTGGCTTCACTCCCGTTGTGCTCCACGATCCCGCGATGCGCGACTGGACGATCACCGAAGCCCGCCGCGTCGCGGATCTCTTCCAGCGTGCGGGTGCCACGGAGTTCATCTCCGCGATCGTCTTCGATCCCGACTGGTCGATCCCGCGTCCCCTCAACGCCGATGAGCGCAGGCACATGATGGAGATGTTCGGCGTGCTCGACGAGATCTGCGCGGAGCATGGACTCAATCAGGTACTCCACTCCCACGTGCAGACCGTGGTGGAGACCAAGGACGACATCGACATGGTCCTTGAGGGCTGCGATGTGGGCTTCTGCCTCGATACCGGCCATATGGCCATCGGCGGCCAGGATCCAGTGGAGTTCGCCCAGCAGGCCTTCGACCGCGTCGGCCACGTGCACCTCAAGGACGTCAATCTCTCGCTGGTCCCGCCCGTGCTCGCCCGTGAGAAGTCGCTCATGGCGGCGACCCAGGAGGGCCTCTTCACCCCGCTCGGCCAGGGTGATGTCGATATCGCCGGCGTCGTCGAAGCGCTGGAGTCCCGCGGCTACGACGGCTGGTACGTCATCGAGCAGGACACCGCCATCACCGACGGTCTGCCCGGCGACGGCGAAGGCCCGATCGAGCAGGTCATCACCTCCATGGACTACCTGCGCGATGTCGTCGCTCCGCGCGTGAGCAAGTAGATGTCGATCCCCGAGGTCGTCACCGTCGGTCGCGTCAGCGTCGACCTCTACGCGCAGCAGGAGGGTGCGAGCTTCCTCGAGCCGCAGACATTCGCGAAGTCCGTCGGCGGCTCCCCCACCAATGTCGCGGTGGCCGCCGCGCGCCTCGGGCGTCGCGCCGCCATCGTGACCAAGGTCGGCGAGGGCGCGCTAGGCGACTACGTGCGCACTCAGCTCGCCACGTGGGGAGTCGATACGGCGTTCGTCGGCACCGGCGAGGGGCAGACCCCCGTCGTCCTGGCCGCACTCGATCCGCCCGAGGATCCCCAGATCGTCTTCTACCGGGGAGCAGCCGCACCGGACACCCAGGTGACGACATCCGACGTCCCGGTTGAGGTCATCCGAGAGTGCCCGGTGCTGTGGATCTCCTTCGGTGCACTGGCGCAGGGCACGACCGCCGATGCGTGCCAGGACTGGCTGGACCTGCGCGATCGCCGTGCCGAGGTCGTCCTGGACCTCGACTACCGACCGAGCATGTGGCCGGATCGCGATGCCGCCCATGACATCGCGCTCGCCGCCGTACGCCGCTCCACCGTCGTCGTCGGCAACCGTGTCGAAGGCGAGGTCGCGATCGGCGAGACCGACCCCGACCGTGCCGCCGACGCACTCCTCGCCGAGGGCGTGCGCCTCGCGATCGTCAAGCGCGGCGGTGACGGTGTGCTTCTCGCCACCGCCGATGGTCGCTGGACCATCCCTCCCCTGCCCATCGACGTGCTCTGCGGCCTGGGGGCGGGCGATGCCTTCGGCGGTGCGCTCGTCCACGGGCTGCTCTCGGGCTGGACCGTGCCGGAGATCGGCATGTTCGCCAACGCAGCAGGCGCCTACGTGGCAACCAAGCTCACCTGCGCCGACGCGATGCCGACGATCGAGCAGGTCGAGGACATGATGGCGAGCGCCGAGCGATGATGACTCGAGTCGAGAGGACACACTGATGCTGGATCGTGCGAGGTACGCCGCCCTCTGCGAGGCGCGCATCTTCGAACCTGCATCCCTCCAGCGTGCGCTGCGCGATCGGCCTCGTCGGACCCTGCACGGATCCGACGGCAATCTGCTCATCCTCGCCGCCGATCACACCGCGCGCGGGATGATCGCCGTCGGGAGCGACCCGCTTGCGGTGGCTGACCGCTACGAGCTGCTGGACCGGCTCCTGCGCGGCCTGAGCGTCCCGGGCGTCGATGGCGTCATGGCGAGCGCTGACATCCTCGAGGAGCTGGCGTGGCTCGGAGCACTCGACGGACGCGTGGCAATCGGCACGATCAACCGCGGCGGCATCAAGGGTGCGCTCTGGGAGTTGGACGATCGGATCACGGCGTACGACGCCGACCACATCGCCTCATCGGGTCTCGACGGCGGCAAGTTGCTGCTGCGCATCGAGTTCACTGATCCCGGAGTCGCCCGGACGATCGAGATGTGCGGCGAGGTCGTCACGAAACTGTCGGACCAGGGCATCGCCTGCATGGTCGAGCCGCTGCCGTATCTCAAGGACGAAGCGGGGCGCTCCTATCTCGACACCCGCGACGAGGAGCTCATCCGCGTGGTCGCCATCGCATCGGGCCTCGGCTCGAGCAGTGCCTACACCTGGCTCAAGATCCCCGCGACACCGCGCATGGCCGAGGTCGCAGCCGCGACCACGATGCCGATCCTGCTTCTCGGTGGCGACCCGGGTGAGCGCGCCGGTGAGGTCATCGCGGGTTGGGAGCAGGCGATGCGCGAACCCAATGTGCGCGGGCTCATCCCAGGGCGCGCCCTGCTCTATCCGCACGACGGGGATGTCGAGGGCGTCGTAGCCACAGCAGCGAGGATCGTCCACGGAGGTGGGTCATGACATCGAGTTGGTATCGGCCGCACGGCTCGCTCGCGCATGCACACGGGCCCATGTCCATCACCGCCGAGGAGGCGGGCTGGGACTACAGCGGCCTCACCGTGATCGATCGCGACCACGCGATGGACCTCGGCGATCGCGAGGCCGTGGTCCTCCCCCTGTCCGCGCGCGACGTCACTGTCACGATCACCACCGGTGACAGTGAGGCGGCCTACACGCTCGCGGGGCGCGACGGCGTCTTCGCGGCGGTGAGCGACTGGGTCTACGTCCCCCGCGGGAGCCACCTCGAGCTCAGCGACGTCACGGGTGAGGTTGCGATCCTCACCGCGAAGGCGAGAGCGGACCACCCCGCGGCGTACACACCCGCGCACGACGTCCCGGTCGAGGTCCGAGGCGGCGGGCGGGCGACGCGCCAGGTCACCAACGTCGCCACGCCCGACTCCTACGCCGCTGCCGACCGCATCTGCGTATGCGAGGTGATCACGCCGGGTGGCAACTGGTCGAGCTGGCCGCCGCACCGCCACGACGGCATCGGCGACTGCCCGACGACCAACGAGGAGATCTACTACTTCCGCATCGGCACCGAGACCTCGCCGCACGGCACGCCCCAGGGCGAGGGGCTGTTCCACGTCTATACGGTCGATGGCGGCGTCGACGAGACGGTAACGATCAGGGATGGCGACACCTACCTGGTCCCGCAGGGCTATCACGGGCCGACGGCGGCAGCGCCGGACTATCCGATGTACTTCCTCAATGTCCTCGCGGGACCGGCCGATGAGCGCACGATGGCCTTCTGCGATGACCCCAACCACCACTGGATCCGCGGCACGTGGACCGACACGGATCCGCGACTGCCGATGACCTCGGCCGCAGGGAGGATTCGATGAAGCGCATCGGCATCGCCGTACTCGGACTCGGCTGGATGGGGCAGGCGCACTCGCGCTCCATGCTGCGCATCCCCTCGCTCTTCCCCGACCGCAGCTTCCAGCCCGAACTCGTCGTCTGCGCGGACACCGAGGCCGAGCGACGCGAGCGCGCGGTACGCGACTTCGGCTTCGCCCGCGCCACCGCCGACTGGACCGAGGCCGTCGCCGCACCCGACGTCGACGCGGTGTGGGTGACCGCACCCAACATGCTCCACGTGCCGATGATCCAGGCGGCCGCGGCCGCGGGGAAGGCGATCTTCAGCGAGAAGCCCATCGGTGGGACTCCGGCACAGACCGTGCAGGCCTACGCCGCAGCCAAGGCAGCCGACGTCCTCACCGGTGTGGGCTACAACTACCTATGGTCGCCGCTCGTGCTGCATGCACGGGCGATGATCGCCGCGGGTGAGCTGGGTGAGATCACCCATTACCGCGGTCGCTTCCTGTCGATGTACGGCTCCGATGAGATGGGCCTGCTCACCTGGCGCTTCAAAC
>JBEGMG010000030.1:0-7915 GCA_041183165.1 Actinomycetota bacterium
CTCACGCACCTGCTGGACGTTGCCGGACGTCTCGCCCTTGACCCAGTACTCCTCGCGACTGCGTGACCAAAAGGTGGCCCGGCCGGTCTCGCGCGTGCGACGCAGGGCTTCGTCGTCCATCCACGCCAGCATGAGCACCTCACCGGTGTCCCATTGCTGGACGACGACGGGCACCAGCCCGCGCTCATCGAAGCGCACCTCGGTCACGACGCCATTGTCCGCTATCGACGTGCGCGCTCGGCCGGTGGGCGGACCGGGAGCCCCGCAGCCGCGAGCGCATCCTTGACCTCGGCGATAGTGACGTCGCCGAAGTGGAAGATGCTCGCGGCGAGCACAGCGTCGGCGCCTGCCTCGACGGCTGGCACCGCGTGCTCGGCACGGCCAGCCCCGCCGCTCGCGATGATCGGGACATCGACGCACCCGCGCACCGCTCGGATCAACTCGAGGTCGAAACCATCGCGCGTGCCATCGGCGTCCATGGAGTTGAGCAGGATCTCCCCCACCCCACGGTCGACCGCCTCCCGGACCCAGGCGAGGGTGTCGCGACCCGTGCCTTCACGACCGCCGTGAGTCGTCACCTCGAAGCCCGAGGCGGTGCCCGGCGCTCGACGCGTATCGACCGACAAGACGACGCACTGGGATCCGAACTGCAGGGCCGCTTCGTCGATGAGTTCAGGCCCGACGACGGCCGCCGTACTGAGGCTCACCTTGTCGGCACCGGCCCGCAGCAGGCGATCGAAGTCGCTCACCGATCGCACTCCCCCGCCCACGGTGAGCGGGATGAAGACCTGGTCAGCGGTACGCCGGACCATGTCGTATGTCGTCTCGCGCTCTCCGGACGACGCCGTGATGTCAAGGAAGACGAGCTCATCGGCACCCTCATCGTCATAGCGACGCGCGAGCTCGACGGGGTCGCCCGCGTCACGCAGGCCGGTGAAGTTGACGCCCTTGACCACGCGTCCGGCATCGACATCGAGGCACGGGATGACCCGCACGGCGAGGCTCACGGCTGCGGCGGACCCCAGGTCCACAGGTCGATCCTGGGCTCGATGGCAGCGACCAGCTCGGGGAAGGTGAAGGCCCCGTCGTAGAGGGCTCGGCCGACGACGGCACCCACAATCCCCTGCGGGATCATCTCGACGAGCTTGTGGACATCCTCAAGTGTCGCGATACCGCCGGAGGCGACGACCGGTGTCGACGTGTGCTTGCAGATGCGATGCAGCAGGTGGAAGTGCGGCCCGTGCATCGTGCCGTCGCGCTCGACGTCGGTGACGATGTAGTGCGCGCACCCCGCGGCGTCGAGACGGTCGATCGCTTCGAAGACGTCACCGCCCTCCTCGGTCCAGCCCCGGGCAGCGAGGGTCGTGCCGCGTACGTCGAGGGATACGGCGATGCGGTCTCCATGCTCGGCGATGACTCCGGCCACCCATTCGGGCTGCTCCATCGCGGCCGTGCCGATGACGACACGATGGGCACCGGTCGCGAGCGCCGCGGCCAGCGACTCGTCATCGCGGATACCGCCCGCCACCTCGACGTGGCAGCGGTCGCGCACGTCGCGGACGATGGCGGCGACCTGGTCGGCGTTGGTGCCGCGACCGAAGGCGCGGTCGAGATCCACGACGTGGAGCCAGTAGGCACCCTGATCGACCCACTGCCGCGCGGCCGCGACCGGATCGCCGTAGGACGTCTCCGTGCCCGCCTCCCCCTTGACGAGGCGGACGGCGGTGCCGTTGGCGATGTCGACGGCGGGAAGGAGCTCGAATCGGGTGCCAGGGGCCATGTCGGTCAGCCTACGGGGTGGCTGACGCACCCGTCACCGCGGAACGCCACTCGCCGGGAGGCACGATGTGCGCTCCGCTCTCGAGGGCAGCCTCCGCGACGCGGCGATTGCCGCTCACGACGATGTCACCGCTTCGGACCTGCGCGTGCAGCCACGCGACGGCTCCATCAGTCGAGACGACCAGGTCCAGCGACGAGCGATCGCGTGCGCCGTCGGTCGGCACCGTGTCCGGCGTGACGACGGCAACGACGCGTCGGTCACTGCGAGGCGACAGGGACGACGCGTCCTCAAAGAACGAGCCGACGGCCTCCGGTCGGGGCACGAACCACATCCGCGGCACCCAGCCGACGATGTCGTCCACGTCGAGCAGGACGCGGGGCTCGGACACCGCGACGGCCTGGCTGGGGGCGGGAGCCACGAGGCCGGCCTCACGCAGCGCAGCGAGGACCTGCTCTCGGATGCGCGCGTCGTCCTGGGCGATCTGCCGTTCGCGCACCGCCCATGCGGTCACCGCGGAGAAGATCACGGCGGCGAAGAACACTCCGGCGGCGATGACGACGAATCCGAGGAACTGTCCCGTGCGGGTCACGGGCTTCACATCGACGAGCACGCCGGCGCGGAAGATCTGAGACACCGCCCACACCAGGCTGTCGCCGGCATTGCGGATCTCCGGGCTCTGGGCTCCCGCCTCGCTGTCAGCCATCGCGAGCGACGCGACACCGACGACCCCGATGATCACGAGGGCGGCGTAGATAGCGGGTCGCGCGGGGACGACCATGCGCAGCTCCGCGGCGTAGAAGACGATGAGGCCAACGACCGCCACCTCCCCCGACCAGCCTCCGAGGAGGTGGAAGGTGGTGATCGTCACGGAGATGAGCAGGATCACCGTGGGCGTGACTTCACGCCATGCGGCCGCACGCAGCCGTCCGGTGATGAGCAGCGCCACTGCCTCCGCGAGCAGGATCGCCGACAGGATCGCGGTAGCCCAACGGAAGGGCGCTGCCGCTTCGACCCCGAGGTCGAGGAAGTCTGGGATCAGCGCGACGGCACCCAGGACCGCACCCACCACCAGGCGCACGGCAGCACGCAATCGCGTGCCGGCCCACCTCGAACTGACGTGCATGGTCCCGGAGCCTAGACGCGGCCGAAGCTCAGGACCCAGACCACGGGTGCGGCCAGGAGTGCAAGCACCAGCACGACGAGGCGTGCGGTCCACGAGGGCAGGAAGGGCCACGTGAGTGCGCAGATGGCGACGATCCCGAGGGCGAAGGCCAAAAGGCGCCGGCGACGCCTTCGGGCGAGGAGCCCGGGCGTGCGCTTAGGCGCATCGGGCACGAGCGACGCCACAGCGCGCTTGCCGCGATCGATGCGCTCGCGGCGCACGCGCGAGCGTGCTCGCTTCTCGCGCTCCACCGCCTGCGCCGCCTCGCGTTCTGCGCGCTTGCGCGCCCTCTCCTTGGCCATGGCTACCCCAGCGTCGCAAGCCAATTGCGGAGCACGCGCGCACCAGCGTCACCGGACTTCTCGGGATGGAACTGCGTCGCCCAGAGGGGGCCATTCTCGACGGCAGAGACGAAGGGCGTGCCGTAGTCGGTCCACGTGACGCGGGGCGCTGACATGCGATCGGACGCCGGCAGCGTCCAATCGAGGACGCCGTAGGAATGCACGAAGTAGAAGTACTCGTCGCGCACACCATCGAACATCAGCGAGTCCACGGGGGGTGCCACCGTGTTCCAGCCCATGTGCGGCAGGACCTCAGCGTGAAGCCGCTCCACCGTGCCGGGCCACTCGCCCAGACCGGGAGTCTCCACGCCGTGCTCCACACCGGCGTCGAAGAGCACCTGCATGCCCACGCAGATTCCCAGCACCGGCAGCCCGCCCGCGAGCCTGCGCCCGATGAGGTGGGGTGCGTTGACGGCGGTCAGCCCGGACATGCAGGCGGCGAAGGCCCCCACCCCGGGCACCACGAGACCGTCCGCCGCCATGACCGCGTCGGGATCCGCGGTGATGTCGACCGTCGCCCCGGCCCGCTCGAGGGCGCGCTGCGCGGAGCGGAGATTGCCGGAGCCGTAGTCGAGGACGACTACGCGCATCAGGTGGCACTCCATGCGTAGAGAACGCCGCCGACGAGAGCCATGGCAGCGAGGATCCCGAGGATGATGGCGGCGTTGCGCTTGCCCTGCTTGGCGAAGGAGTAGACACCGCCCGCGAGGAAGGCGGCGAGGGTCAGCAGGAGTACGGCGGTCCAGCCCACTACGACTCCGCGGACTCGTGGCTGGAGAGCGTGCCCTTGGTGGAAGGCACCCCCACTACCCGGGGATCGAGCGCCACGGCGTCGCGCAGCGCTCGCGCGAATGACTTGAACTGAGCCTCCACGACGTGGTGCGCATTGCGGCCATTGAGGACGCGCACGTGCAGCGTGATCTGAGCCGTAGCGACGAAAGACTCGAAGATGTGGCGTGTGAGCGTGGTGTCGTACGTGCCGATGAGCTCGACGATCTCCGGCTCGACGTGCACGAGATAGGGGCGCCCCGACAGATCGACCGCGCACTGGCACAGCGACTCGTCGAGCGGCACGAGTGAATCCCCGAAGCGGCGTGTGCCCGCAGCATCGCCCAGAGCCTCCCGAAAAGCGGAGCCGAGCGCGAGGGAGGTGTCCTCCACGGTGTGATGCGCATCGACCTCGAGGTCGCCCGTCGTGCGCACGGTGAGATCGAATCCGCCGTGCTTGCCCAGCTGGCTGAGCATGTGATCGAAGAAGGGCACACCGGTCTGGACGTCAGCGTGCCCGGAGCCGTCGAGGTCGATCTCGACGAGGACGCTGCTCTCCTTCGTCTTCCGCTCGACGCGGCCGGTCCGGCTCATGATGTGCCTCCATCCGTGCTGGCTTCCTCGTCGCCAGCGGGAACCATCATGCCGTCCGTCGCGATGACCTGCGTCAGCGCGGCACGCAAGGCCCGGTTGTCCTCCGGCGTTCCGACGGTGACGCGCAGCCAGCCCTCGGGTCCCACCTCGCGCACGAGCACGCCGTGATCGAGGAGCGCCTGCCACGCCACGTGCCGGTCGGCGAACTCCCCCATGAGGATGAAGTTGGCGTCCGAGTCGACGGCGCGTAGTCCGTTGCCACGCAGCCAGGCGACAAGGGCGTCCCTCTCGGTGCGCAGGGTCGCGACCTGACCGAGGAGTTCGTCGCTGTAGTCCAGTGCGGTGCACGCCACCGCCTGCGTCACGCTCGACAGGTGGTACGGCAGCCGGACGACGCGCAGGGCGTCGATCACCTCCGCACCCGCTACGGCGTACCCCACGCGAGCGCCCGCGAGGGCGAATGCCTTGCTCATGGTCCGCGTGACGATGAGGTTGGGATGGGCTTCGAGGAGCGTGAGGGCAGAGGGTGTGCCGGGCCGGCGGAACTCGGCGTACGCCTCATCGACGACGACGACGCCCGTCGACATCGCACATGCAGCCGACACGACGTCGAGGGTGAGTGCCGTGCCGGTGGGGTTGTTGGGCGAGGTGAGGATGAGGATGTCGGGTGAGCCCCCGATCATCGCCGCAACCACCATCGCGGCGTCGAGGCCGAAGTCCGGGCGCCGACCCACGGTGCGGTAGCGCGTGAAGGTGTCGCGCGCGTACTGCTCATACATCGAGTAGGTCGGCGAGAAGCCCATGGCGAGTCGGCCGGGGCCCCCGAACGCCGCGAAGATGTGCTGCATCACCTCGTTGGAGCCATTGGCCGCCCACACCATCGCCGGGTCGACGCGGACGCCGGACTCGCGCAGCAGGTAGGCGGTCAGTGCCTCGCGCAGCGCCCAGGCCTCGCGGTCGGGGTAGCGATTGAGCGATGCGGCGGCCTCCGATGCGGCGCGCCCCATCGCCTCGGACAGCGCAGCCGAGGGCGGGAAGGGGTTCTCATTGGTGTTGAGGCGCACGGGGACGTCGATCTGCGGCGCGCCGTACGGCGTCTGGCCCTGCAGGTCGTCGCGCACGGGCGGGGTCCATGTCATGGCGCCCCCTAGTCCGGCAGGCGGACGGTGATCGCGGCAGCGTGACCGGGTAGGTCCTCTGCAAGGGCGAGCGCGACGACATGCCCGGCGACGCCCTCGAGGGCCGCGCGGTCGTAGTCGATGATGTGGATCCCGCGCAGGAATGTCTGGACCGATAGCCCAGAGGCATGGGCTGCGGAGCCACCCGTGGGCAGCACGTGATTGGACCCCGCGCAGTAGTCGCCGAGCGACACCGGCGCATGCGTGCCCACGAAGATCGCGCCGGCATTGCGCACGCGCAGGGCGACCTCACGCGCATCGCGTGTGTGGATCTCCAGGTGCTCGGCGGCGTAGGCGTCGACGACGCGGAGACCCTGGGCGATGTCGTCGACGAGGACGATGCCGCTCTGCGGTCCCGACAGGGCCTCGGTGATGCGCTCGACGTGCTTGGTGCGTGCGAGTTGGTCGCCGATCTCGCGATCCACGGCATCGGCGAGCACCGGGGACGTGGTCACGAGGACAGCGGCGGCCAGGGTGTCGTGCTCCGCCTGGCTGATGAGATCGGCCGCCACATGCTCAGGATCGGCGGTGTCATCGGCGAGCACGGCAACCTCGGTGGGCCCAGCCTCGGAGTCGATGCCGATCTGCCCCTTGAGCACGCGCTTCGCCGCGGTCACCCAGACGTTGCCCGGACCCGTCACCATGTCGACGGGCGCGCAGCGGCCACCGCCGGGAAGGTCGACTCCGTAGGCGAGCATGGCAATCGCCTGCGCACCACCGGCGGCGTAGACCTCGTCGATGCCGAGCAGGCCGCATGCGGCCAGGATCGTCGGGTGGGGCAATCCATCGTGATCCGCCTGGGCCGGTGAGACGACGCACAGGGATGCCACGCCGGCGATCTGTGCGGGCACGACGTTCATCACGACGCTGCTGGGATAGACCGCGCGTCCACCCGGGACGTAGAGCCCCACGCGGGCGACGGGCACCCAGCGCTCGGTGACCGTGCCTCCCTCGACGACCGTCGTGACCGTCTCGGCTCGCACCTGGTCGGAGTGCACGATGCGGGCTCGGCGGATCGACTCATCGAGTGCGGCGCGGACAGCCGGGTCGAGCTCGGACACGGCCTGGGCGATGGCCTCGGCGGGCACGCGCAGGTGCCCCGGGCGCACGCCGTCGAAGCGCTCGGTCCAGTCGAGCACGGCCTCAGCCCCGCGCGCCTGGACATCGCGAACGATCGGCAGGACGGTGGCGGTGGCCTCCTCGACGTCGATAGCCGCACGCGGCAGCACGGCGCGGGGGTCGGCGTCCGAGCCCCGGAGGTCGATGCGCTGGATCACGCCCACGATTGTAGGTCTAGCCTGCACGGGTGACGTCAGCACGAGTCATCCCCCTCTTCCCGCTGTCGAGCCTGCTCGTGCCCGGCCTCGTGATGCCGCTGCACATCTTCGAGCCTCGCTACCGCCAGCTCATCACCGACATCGTCGATGCGCCCGAGGACGAGCGCGGCTTCGGCGTGATCGCGATCCGCGAGGGCCGTGAGGTGGGCGCCGACGGCGCGCCGGCCCTCTACGACATCGGCACCTTCGCCTCGCTGCGCGAGGTCTCCATGCACCCGGACGGGCGCTCGGACATCGTCACCGTCGGCACCGAGAGGTTCCGCGTGCTGCGACTGGTCGAGGGCAAGCCCTACGCGCAGGCCGAGATCGAGATCGTCGAGGAGCTGCCCGGCGAGGCTGACGTGGCACTCGCTGCCGCCGCCATGGAGCGCTTCCGCGCCTATCGCGCGCTGCTGAGCGACGACGCCGATGATGCGGAACTTCCGGACGAGCCGCGCGTGCTGTCCTATCTCATCGCCGCTGCTGTGGTCGCCGATCTCCCGACACGGCAAGCCTTCCTTGCCGCACCCGACGACTCCGCTCGCCTCCGCGCCGAGTCGGACTTCCTGCGCACGGAGCTCTCGATCGTCGAGCACATGCCGTCGCTGCCGGCCGTCGACCTTGCCCGCGAGCCCTACGGCCTCAACTGATGGCACGGCACAAGCCCGGCGGCACTCCCGCGCTCGTGATCCTGCAGCGCTCGGGCGTCGACTTCAGTGTCCACACCTACGCGCATGATCCGGCCGCCGAGAGCTTCGGCATGGAGGCCGCAGAGG
>JBEGMG010000031.1:0-9706 GCA_041183165.1 Actinomycetota bacterium
GCAGCGTCGCCGCCACCACCGGCAGCGGGAGCCGCAGCCGCGACAGCGACGGGGGCGGCAGCCGTGACCTCGAAGGTGTCCTCGAACGCCTTCACGAACTCGGAGAGCTCGATGAGGGTCATCTCCTTGAACACGTCGAGCAGCTCGTCAGTGCTCATCTTCGCCATGATGGCGTCCTTTCGTTGGCCGGCCGAGGGCCGGGATTGATGGGGCCTCAGCCCTCGGTCTGGTTCTTGCCTTCTTCGGATGTTCCTTCAGAAGCTTCGTGGTGGTGCGGGGTGAGGCTCTCGATGACGCCCTCGACGGCGTGCTCGACCGCCTCGACGACCGCCTCAGCCGCGTGCTCGACCTTCTCCAGCAGCGACTCCTCGGCGGGAGCGGCCTCGGCAGGAGCGGCCTCAGCGGGAGCGGCCTCGGCAGGAGCGGCCTCGGCAGGAGCGGCAGCCGCCGCAACACCGGCTCCCCCGATGATGGAGGGATCAGCCTCGGCCTTGATGCGCAGCGCATCGACCGTGCGAGCCGCCTGCGACAGGGGCGCCGCGAAGAGCGACACAGCCTGCGACATGGAGGCCTTCATGGCGCCCGCGAGCTTGGACAGGAGCACCTCGCGGGACTCCAGGTCAGCAAGCTTCTTGACCTCGGCTGCATCGAGCACGCGACCGTCCATGTAGCCGGCCTTGAGCACGAGGAGCGGGTTGTCCTTGGCGAAGTTCTTCAAGCTCTTAGCGCCCTCGACCGGATCGCCCTTGATGAAAGCGATGGCACTCGGGCCCGAGAGCAGCGCGTCGAAGCCCTCGACGCCGGCCTCGCGGGCAGCGATCTTGGTGAGGGTGTTCTTCACGACCGCGTAGTTGGCCACACCCTGGAGCGAACGGCGCAACTGGCTGATCTGCGACACCGTGAGGCCGCGGTACTCGGTGAGAACGGCCGCGGTCGACGTGCGGAACTCCTCTGCGAGTTCCGCGACGGTGGCGGCCTTGTCTTCGCGAGCCATGGGCTCCTCCTGCTCCTCTACGTCGGCCCCTGGGGGCCAGGCGACCCATGGGGCGCGCACGCAGGGCAGGTCCGCCGTCATCGGCGGGCTCAACCTGCGCAGGCGACCCGGTGGGTCCTTCGTCAGCCCCTGGGGACTGCAACCGGCGGTCTTTGGTCGTGGGTGAGGCTACGGGGCCGGGGGGGTCGACGTCAAAACGGCCGAGCCACCCCCGCCCCCGGCGGTGCTACTCGGAGGCCTCGCCAGCGCTACGCGAGGTCGCCTGCGGGTCGACCGGGATGCCCGGGCCCATCGTCGCCGACACCGTGACCTTCTTGACGTAGCGCCCCTTGGCGGCCGAAGGCTTGGCGCGCAGGATCTCGTCCAGGGCGGCGAGGTAGTTGTCCGTGAGCTGAGCCTCGCTGAAGGAGGCGCGACCCACGGGGAAGTGCAGGTTGGAGTTCTTGTCGACGCGGAACTCGATCTTGCCGCCCTTGATGTCCTCGACGGCCTTGGCGACGTCCATGGTCACCGTACCGGTCTTGGGGTTGGGCATGAGGCCACGCGGGCCGAGGACCTTGCCCAGACGGCCGACCTTGCCCATGAGGTCGGGGGTGGAGACGGCCGCATCGAAGTCCGTCCAGCCGCCGGCAACGCGCTCGATGAGCTCGTCGCTGCCCACCTCGTCGGCTCCCGCAGCGCGCGCCTCCTCGGCCTTCTCACCGGCGGCGAAGACGATGACGCGCGCCGTCTTGCCCGTGCCGTGAGGGAGGTTGACCGTGCCGCGGACCATCTGGTCGGCCTTGCGGGGATCGACCCCGAGGCGCATCGAGACCTCGATGGCGGGATCGAACTTGGTCTTGGCGGTCTGCTTCGCGATCGCCATGGCTGCCTGGGGGGCGTAGAGCATCTCGGGATCGATCAGCTCCATGGCCTGGCGGTATGCCTTGCTGCGCTTCATTACTGCTCCCATCGTGATGGAGGTTGTGGTCGGCGGACCGCGCTCGGTCCTCCCACACCCGCCGCGGCGCGGCGGGAATTCTCGTGACTAGTCGCTGACGGTGACGCCCATCTGGCGCGCGGTGCCCTCGATGATCTTCATCGCGGCATCGACGTCGTTGGCGTTGAGGTCGGGCATCTTGGTCTCGGCGATCTCGCGCACCTGGGCCCGCGTGATCGATCCGGCAACCTTGGGCGGCGCTCCCGAGCCCTTCTCGAGGCCCGCGGCCTTGAGGATCAGGCGGGAGGCCGGAGGCGTCTTGAGCGTGAAGTCGAAGGTGCGGTCTTCGTAGACCGTGATCTCCACGGGAATCACCTGGCCGCGCTGGTTCTCGGTCGCGGCGTTGTAGGCCTTGCAGAAGTCCATGATGTTGACGCCGTGCTGGCCGAGGGCAGGACCCACTGGAGGGGCAGGGTTCGCCTGGCCGGCCTGGATCTGGAGCTTGATCATGCCGGCGATCTTCTTCTTGGGTGCCATGGTGATGTCCTCGCTGCTGTCAGTTCTTCTGAATCTGGCTGAAGGCCAGTTCGACGGGGGTCTCTCGGCCGAAGATCTCGACGAGGCCGGTGACCTTCTGGGCCTCGATGTTGATCTCGGAGATGGTGGCGTGCAGGGTCGCGAACGGGCCATCGACCACGGTCACGGAGTCGCCGACGGAGAAGTCCACGACGCGCACCTCGGTCGGGGCTGCACCGGAGCTTCCGCCAGCCGCCGCCGGTGCACCGGGCTTGCGCTCGGGCGTCGGGGCGAGGATCGCGACGACCTCGTCGAGGGAGAGGGGCGAGGGCTGGTGCCCGTGGCCCACGAAGCCGGTCACGCCGGGGGTGTGGCGCACAGCACCCCACGACTCATCCGTGAGATCCATGCGGACCAGGACGTATCCGGGGAACTTCGTGCGGCGCACGAGCTTGCGCTGGCCCTGCTTGATCTCGGTGACTTCCTCCATCGGGACCTCTACCTGGAAGATGTAGTCCTCCATGTTGAGGGACGTGATGCGGGTCTCGAGGTTCGACTTCACGCGATTCTCGTAGCCGGCGTACGAATGCACGACGAACCACTCGCCGGCAGCCATGCGCATCTGCTCGCGGAAGGCCTCGACCGGGTCTTCCTCCTCGGCGATGTCCTCTTCGACGATCTCAGCCTCGACCGCCGCCACAACGGCCTCTTCGACAACCGTCTCTTCGACGGCGATCTCGTCAGCCACCGTCTCTTCGACGGCGAACTCGTCAACCACCGCCTCTTCGACGACGACGTCGCCGACGTACGCCTCGGGTGCCGCGTCAGCGCCTTCGGTCTGGAAGACGAGCGCGGGCGCCGGGGCGGCGTCAGCAGACTCGGTGGTGGGGAAGTCGGTCACGGGTGTCAGGGCTCCTGCTACTCGGTGCTCATCCAAAGGGGCGCTCATCCGAAGATGAAGAGCACCCCTCGGGTGAAGACGTAGTCGTACACGGCCACGATCGCTGCCATCACGGCGACAAAGACGATGACCACGATGGTGTAGGTGACCAGTTCCTTGCGGGTCGGCCAGATCACCTTGCGAAGCTCGGCCACCACCTGGCGCAGGAAGAGCGCAAGCCGCCCAAAGAGGGACAGCTTGACGTCGCCGCGGGCTTCGCTGCTCACGTGACCTTCCTGTCGTCGTGCGGTTCGAACATGAACGGTTTGTGCGTGGATCTGTGCTGTGGAGCATCGAGCAGGGCCGGAGGGACTCGAACCCCCAACCACCGGTTTTGGAGACCGGGACTCTACCAATTGAGCTACGGCCCTCAGGCGACCGTCGCCCCTGCAGAGCGCCTGCGGGCAGGCGTCAACAGGGTGGGAAAGCCACCGGCTACGGGAGTCTACGTGGCCCGGTGTCAGCGGGTCCAATCACCCTCCTCGCACCCCCTCTGCCCACACCCGGCCAGGCTGGTTGGATTCCCCCATGGCCTCCCGAGTCTCCCGGCGCCTTGCCGCCATCACCGAGTCCGCGACCCTCGCCGTCGATGCCAAGGCCAAGGCCCTCAAGGCGGCCGGGCGCCCCGTCATCGGATTCGGGGCAGGCGAGCCGGACTTCCCCACGCCCGACTACATCGTCGAAGCGGCGGTGGCGGCCTGCCGCGACCCCCGCTGGCACCGCTACACCCCCGCGGCGGGCCTGCCGGAGCTGCGCGAGGCCGTCGCCGCCAAGACGCTGCGGGACAGCGGCTATGACGCCAAGGCCAGCCAGGTCCTCATCACCAATGGCGGCAAGCAGGCCCTCTACAACGCCTTCGCCGCGCTCCTCGACCCCGGCGACGAGGCGATCCTGCCCGCGCCGTACTGGACGACGTACCCGGAGGCGATCAAGCTCGCGGGCGGCACACCCGTCATCGTCGACACCGACGAGGCCAGCGGCTACCGCGCCACCGTGGAGCAACTCGAGGCCGCGCGCACACCGCGCACCAAGCTGCTCGTCTTCGTCTCCCCATCCAACCCGACCGGGGCCGTCTACACGCCCGAGCAGGTCGCCGCGATCGGTCGGTGGGCGGCTGAACACGGCATCTGGGTGGTCACCGATGAGATCTACGAGCACCTCGTCTACGGCGATGCGCGATTCGCCTCGATGCCCGTGCTCGTCCCCGAGATCGCCGACACCTGCGTCATCGTCAACGGAGTGGCCAAGACCTACGCCATGACCGGGTGGCGCGTGGGCTGGATGATCGGGCCCGACGACGTCATCAAGGCCGCGGGCAACCTCCAGTCGCACGCGACGTCCAATGTCGCCAACGTCTCCCAGGTCGCGGCCCTGGCTGCTGTCTCCGGCGACCTCGCAGCGGTCGAGGAGATGAAGGTTGCCTTCGACCGTCGCCGCCACCTCATCGTCGACCTGCTGTCGGCGATCCCCGGTGTCGACTGCCCGACGCCCGAGGGCGCGTTCTACGTCTACCCCTCCGTCAAGGGGGTGCTCGGCAAGGAGATCCGCGGTCAGCGGCCCACGTCATCTGCCGAACTCGCCGGGCTGATCCTCGACGAGGCCGAGGTCGCCGTGGTGCCGGGCGAGGCCTTCGGCACTCCGGGCTACCTGCGGCTGTCCTACGCCACCAGCGACGCCGACATCCAGGAGGGCGTCGCTCGCATGGCTGCGCTCATCGGCGAGGCCCGCTAGCCACAGCTCGGCGAGGCGGGAATTGTGCGGCTCGGTGGTCGAAAAACGACTACTCAGCCGCACAATCCGGGAGCCTGACGACTCTCCCTAATCGAGCGCGCAGCCGAGCAGCACCGGCTCAGGCACGAGCTCGATCCCGAAGCGTTCGCGTACGCCGGTGCGGATCTCTCGAGCGAGCGCGAGGACATCGGCGGTCGACGCCGACCCGCGGTTGGTGATCGCGAGGGTGTGCTTCGTCGATAGTCGCGCGGAGCCACCCTCGGGATACCCCCGAGGGAACCCCGCTTGCTCGACCAGCCACGCGGCGCTCGTCTTCACCGAGCCATCGGGCTGGGGCCATGCGGGAGCGCCCTCCGGCACGTCACCGGATGCGACCACCGGATTGGTGAAGAACGAGCCCACGCTCCACGTGTTGTGATCGGCCGGATCGAGCACCATCCCCTTGCCCCGGCGCAGCTCGAGCACTGCATCACGGACATCGCGCGCGGGAGCGCGCTCCCCCACAGCGACCCCGAGCCGCTGCGCGAGTTCGGCGTACGCGATCGGCGCCGACAGCGAGCCGAGGGGCACCTGGAAGGTGACGGAGAGGATCACGTGGCGGCCGGGATCCGCCTTGAAACGCGACGTGCGATAGGCGAATCCGCAATCCCCGGCCGCGATGACCTCGGTGCGGCCCGCGACGCGGTCGTACGCCGTCACGCGGGCGATGGTGTCGGCGACCTCCTGGCCATAGGCACCCACATTCTGGATGGGAGTGGCTCCGGTGAGCCCGGGGATGCCGGAGAGCGCTTCGACGCCGGACCACTCCTCCGCCACCGCGCGGGCGACGAAGTCATCCCACGGCTCGCCCGCAGCCACCGTCACCCAGGCACCGGAGCACGAGTCGACCGACACCTCGATGCCGCGCGTACGCACGAGCACCACCGTGCCGGGCAGGCCGTCATCGGCCACGACGACATTGCTGCCGCCGCCCAGGATCGTGACCGGCTCGCCCGCGGCATCCGCGGCGGCGATGGCATCGATGAGAGCGGCATCGGTCTCGGCGACGACCACTCGCCCGGCGGGTCCGCCGGTGCGCAGGGTGGTGAAGCCCGACAGGGGCGTCTCAGAGGTCACGGCGACTCGGCGCTCACGGCAGTCGGACGATGGCCCAGGCGTTGCCCAGGACCTTCTGGCCCTCATGCGTCGCCGTGAGCATCACCTTGGCGCGACCACCCTCGAGCAGCTCGGTCACCTCGCCGGAGACATCGATGATCGAGCCGGCATCATCATCGGCGACGGGCACCGGGCGCGTGAAACGGACGGCGTACTCCTCGAGTCGACCCGGATCCCCGAGCCAATCGGTGACGACGCGGGCTGCCTCGGCCATGGTGAACATGCCGTGGGCGATGACATCGGGCAGGCCGACCGAGCGGGCGAAGCGCTCATTCCAGTGGATGAGGTTGAAGTCGCCGGAGGCACCGGCGTAGCGCACGAGGTCGAAGCGCGAGACGCGGAAGGTCTGCGGGGGCAGGGCGGTGCCGACGACAACGCTCACGCGGACTCCTCGGCGGTGCCGCGGGCGACGATGACGGTGGTCGTGGTGACGACGTGTTCCCCTGCCTCGGTGGCCAGGTCGACGCGGGTGGTGAGGATGTCGTTGCCGGCCACAGCGCGGATCGCTTCGATGGTGGCGGTGGCGACGAGCGCATCGCCCGCCACGATCGGCCGGGAATAGGAGAAGCGCTGCTCTCCATGGACGACGCGTGAGTAGTCGAGGCCGAGTTCGGGGTCCATCGCCGCCTGGCTCGAGCCGGCGTAGGCGATCACGAAGGCGAAGGTCGGGGGCGCGACGACATCGGAGTAGCCGAGGGCCTGGGCCGCAGCGACATCGTGGTACGCCGGATTGGCGTCGCCGATCGCGGTCGCGAACTCGCGTACCTTCTCGCGACCGACGACGTACGCACCTGTGGGCGGATACGTCCGTCCCACGAGTGCCGCGTTGAGGGTCAGCGGGTTTCCTTGTGCATGGTGTGCTTGTTGCACGTCGGGCAGAACTTGGACACCTCAAGGCGATCCGGGTCGTTGCGCCGGTTCTTCTTGGTGATGTAGTTGCGGTTCTTGCAGTCCTCGCAGGCCATGGTGATCTTCGGCCGGACGTCGGATGACTTGCTAGCCACGGGGCCCTCCTGTTGTACGGACGCCGGGGCGCCCTCGGTGCGACTTGCGTCGCAGGTGCGACTTGCGTCGCGTGTGCGGCTTGCGCCGCGTCGTAGCGGAGGCCGGACTTGAACCGGCGACACAGCGATTATGAGCCGCTTGCTCTACCAGGCTGAGCTACTCCGCCCCTGGTGGATCGGGTCCTGGGACGGACCCGGCCGAGCCCCTTTACGGAATCGAACCGTAGACCTTCTCCTTACCATGGAGATGCTCTGCCGACTGAGCTAAAGGGGCGCGCGAGCGTGAGCCCGCAGCCCGGGAAGCGTACACGGGGCCCCGTGGCTCCCCCCAATCGAGGTCCGGCTGGCGATCGGCCGCCCCGGGCGCTTCACTGGCCTCATGAGCGACAAGTGGACCGCGGCCGATATCCCCGACATGACGGGGCGCAAGGTCATCGTGACCGGCGCCAATTCAGGCCTGGGATACGAGACGGCACTCGCCCTGGCAGCGCACGGGGCAGAGGTCACCATGGCCGTGCGCGACACAGCCAAGGGCGATGCCGCGGCACAGCAGATCCGAGCGCTCGCGCCCCAGGCATCGCTCGAGGTGCGCCGCCTCGACCTCGCCGACCTGGCGTCGATTGATGAGTTCGCCTGGCTGTGGCGCGAGGCCCACCCCGAGGGGCTCGATCTGCTCATCAACAACGCCGGGATCATGGCCATCCCGCGGCGCGAGACGGCCGACGGCTTCGAAATGCAACTAGGCACGAATCACCTCGGTCACTTCGCACTGACGGGCCGCCTCCTTGAGGCCATCCGACCCGATGGGCGCATCGTGACGGTGTCGTCGCAGGCTCACCGCATGGGCCGCATGAACTTCGATGACCTCATGGGAGAGCGCAAGTACGGCGCCTGGCGCGCCTACGGTCAGAGCAAGCTCGCGAACCTGCTTTTCATGCGCTCCCTCGCTGAGCGGCTCGAGCGCGCAGGGTCGACGGTGGCGTCCGTAGCGGCGCATCCCGGTTACGCGAGCACCCATCTGCAGGCGGTCGGGCCGGAGATGCGCGGCCAGGGCTGGATGAACTCCGTCATGGGGGGTCTCAACAAGGTGCTCGCGCAGAGCGCCGCGAAGGGGGCGCTACCCACCCTCTACGCCGCGACATTCCCCGCGATTCGCAGCGGCGACTACGTCGGCCCGGATGGCTTCGGCGAGCAGAGGGGCCACCCCAAGCTCGTCGGCATGACACCGTCCGCCCGCGATGACCAGGCAGCCAACCAACTCTGGACGGTGAGCGAGGACCTCACCGGCGTGCGCTACCTCGACGACTAACCGTGCCCCACCACCCCGCGAAAACGACGTTCCGTCGCGCCCGCGGGCGCCCATCGGCGCGACGGAACGTCGTTTTCCGCTAGTCGAGCGCGGGGTTGATGACGACCTTGAGGCTCTCGGGGCTCATCGAGGTGTGCAGGGCGAGGTCGGCATCGGCCAGCCCGAACTCATGGCTCACGAACTCCTCGAAGGGATAGCGGTCGGCGTAGCGCTCGAGCAGGCGGAGGGCCGGGCCGTATCCGGTCGAGGGGTGGTTGGTGAGACCGACCAAGCGGATGTTCTTGCTGCATATGTGACGGTGGACATTCAGGGTGATCTCGCCGGTGTCCGCGAAGTTGCCCATCTCCAGCATCATGCCGCCGCGCTTGAGCATCTCGATGCCCTCGACGAAGGACGCTGGCGTGTTGGCCATGTAGAGCACCACGTCGGCCCCGCGACCGTGGGTGAGCCTCTTGACCTCGGCGATCCGCTCCTCCGGAGACGTCGTCATGACGTTGAGCGTGGCCTCGGCACCGCATCGCTTGGCGAAGGCCAGGCGATGCTCCGACAGGTCAGTGGCGATGATCTGGCCCGCGCCCATCATGTCGGCCTTGGCGATGTGCAGCAGGCCCAGCGGCCCCGCGCCGATGACGACGACGGTGTCGGCGGAGTTGAAGCCCTCCATGGCGTAGGAGGAGAACTCCTTGACCTTGTCGAGGGACGCAGTGCAGGCCATGAGCTCGGCGAGTACGGCGACGCGCGCGGACAGCCCGCTGGGCACCTTGTAGACGAAGGTGTCGGGTCGCAGGTACATGTGCTCGGCCATGCCACCGAAGAGGTGCGGGGCCACAGCCGACGACAGTGAGTTGCCGTAGGCAACGCTGTTTTCACACCAGACGTAGCCCATGACGTGCTTGCACTCGTAGCAGTGGCCGCAGACGACGTCGGGGCACATAGTCACGCGGTCGCCGACCTTCAGCGTCTTGCCGTAGAACTCCAAGCCTTCGGCTGCGCCGGGACCGAGCTCGGAGATGACTCCGACGTTCTCGTGACCCTGGATGATGGGGAACGGCGTATCGCACTCGGCCGGAGTGCCGACGTACTGCTTCGTCTCGCCCATGTAGGTGTGCTTGTCGGTCCCGCAGATACCGGCCATCTC
>JBEGMG010000032.1:0-6387 GCA_041183165.1 Actinomycetota bacterium
GATCGAGGCGGACGAGGCCGACGCCGGCATCGTCTACGTCACCGACGTGCTGTCCAGCGGGGCCCGCGTCGAGGGCGTCGCAATCCCCGCTGCCGACAACGTGACGACGACCTACCAGGCCGGGGTCGTGCGCGATTCCGCGCATGCAGATGCGGCGGCACTCTTCGTCTCGTACCTCACCGGACAGCAGGCGCAGGCAGCATTCGCCGCGGCCGGATTCGCGGCGGCGCCATGAGCGCGACCCTGGCTACGTCGCGTCGGCGTACGACGCCGGCGCCCATCGGCGCGCTCGCGGCCGTCGGCGTGGCCTTCCTCGCCATTCCCCTCGTCGGACTGCTGCTCACCACCCCGTGGTCGCGACTGCCCGAACTCCTCACCTCACCGGTCGCCGCCGAGGCCCTGCGTCTGTCGCTCATCACCTCGCTGAGTGCCACGGCGCTGGCCGTTGTCATCGGCGTACCCCTCGCGTGGGTCCTCGCACGCGCCCACCTGCCCGGCCGCACCTTCATCCGCGCCCTGGTGACCCTGCCCCTGGTCCTGCCGCCGGTGGTCGGGGGCGTGGCCCTGCTGCTCGCCTTCGGGCGGCGCGGGCTGATCGGGCAGTACCTCTACGACTGGTTCGGAGTGCAACTGCCGTTCAGTACGGCGGGCGTGATCCTGGCCGAGGCCTTCGTCGCGATGCCCTTCCTCGTCATCACCGTCGAGGGGGCCCTGCGCGGTGCCGATCCGCGCTTCGAGGAGGCAGCGGCCACGCTGGGTGCCAAGCGTTGGACGATCCTCCGTCGGATCACGCTGCCCCTCATTGGCCCCGCGCTGCTCGCGGGCACGATCCTGGCGTGGGCACGCGCCCTCGGTGAGTTCGGCGCGACGATCACCTTCGCGGGCAATCTCCCCGGGGTCACGCAGACGCTCCCGCTCGCGGTCTACTCCGCGCTCGATACCGACCGCGAAGCCGCCATCGCCCTCAGCCTCGTGCTCCTCGTCGCATCCCTCGCGGTGCTGCTGCTCCTGCGCGATCGCTACCTGCGCGGCGGCTCCTCATGAGCCTCGACGCGCACGTGCAACTCGGGCGCGGCGACTTCTCCCTCGACCTGTCACTCCATGCTGCGGACGGCGACACCATCGGCCTACTCGGTCCCAACGGCTCGGGCAAGTCGACAACCCTGCGCTGCCTCGCCGGACTCGAGACGCCGCAGGCCGGACGCATCGACATCGCGGGAGTGACCGTCGTGGACACCGATCGCGGAATCGACCTGCCTCCCGAGCAGCGCTCGGTGGGCTTCGTCTTCCAGGACTACCTGCTCTTTCCGCACATGACCGTGCTCGACAACGTCGCCTTCGGCCTGCGGGCCCGCGGGGAATCCCGCGAGGCAGCCGAGAGGCGCGCACGCGAGTGGCTCGATCGATTGGAGATCGGTGATCTGGCCTCGCGTAAGCCGGGTCGGCTCTCCGGTGGCCAGGCGCAGCGGGTCGCGCTCGCGCGCGCCCTCGTCACCGATCCCGATCTGCTCCTGCTCGACGAGCCACTGGCTGCACTGGATGCGGGCACGCGGGCATCCGTGCGCTCGCTCCTGCGCCGCCACCTCGCCGACTTCCCGGGCGCAGTCGTGATGGTCACGCACGATCCGATGGATGCGATGGTGCTGGCCGACCGCGTCGTCGTCCTCGAGGACGGGCACGCCGTGCAGACAGGGACTCCCGGCGACGTTGCACGACGGCCGGCGACGGCCTACGTCGCCCAGCTCGTCGGCGTCAACATGCTGCGCGGACGGGCGCGCGAAGGAGTCGTCACCCTCGATGACGGTGGCGAGATCCGCATAGCCGACCGCGCGATCAACGAGGCTGTCATCGTGGCGCTGCGCCCCGAGGCCATCTCCGTGCACCTGCAGCATCCCGAGGGAAGCGCGCGCAATGTGTGGCACTCGCGCGTGAGCGGCCTCGAGGCACGGGGAGACCTCGTGCGCCTCGAGGTCGAGGGCCCACCCGCGTTGACGGCCGTCATCACCCCGGCGGCCGTGGCCGACCTCGCTCTGCATGAGGGCGCCGATATCTGGCTGACCGCCAAGGCCACAGACCTCGACGTCTACCCGGCCTGATCAGCCCCCGCGACGCTCGCGCTGCTTCTTGATCTCGTACTTGCCCAGAGCCGCGAGGTGCACCTCGTCCGGCCCGTCAGCGAGACGCAGGGTGCGGATCCCCGCCTGCATCGCCGCGAGCGGGGTGTCCTGCGAGACCCCCATGCCGCCGTGCGCCTGGATGGCCCGGTCGAGGATGCCCTGCACGGTGATGGGTGCGGCGACCTTGATCGCCTGGATCTCGGTGTGCGCGCCGCGTACGCCGACGGTGTCCATGAGCCACGCCGCCTTGAGGGTGAGCAGGCGCAACTGCTCGACCTCGATGCGCGACTGCGCGATCCACTGCCGGATCACGCCCTGGTCGGAGAGAGGACGGCCGAAGGCGATGCGACCGTCGACGCGCTCGCACATCAGCTCGATGGCGCGCTCGGCCATGCCGATCGAGCGCATGCAGTGGTGGATGCGACCCGGGCCGAGCCGGCCCTGCGCGATCGCAAATCCCGCGCCCTCACCCGCGAGCAGGTTGGCGACCGGCACGCGTACGTCGGTGAAGCGCATCTCCGCGTGGCCGCCATGGTCGTGGTCGTCGTACCCGTAGACCTCCATGTGCCGCACGATTTCGACGCCCGGGGTGTCACGCGGGACGAGGACCATCGATTGCTGCTGGTGGCGGTCGGCCGAAGGGTCCGTCTTGCCCATCACGATGAAGATCGCGCAGTCGGGGTTCATCGCCCCGGTGATCCACCACTTGCGCCCGTTGATGACGTAGTCGTCGCCGTCCCGCACGATCGAGGTAGAGATATTCGTCGCATCGGAGGACGCGGTGTCCGGCTCGGTCATGGCGAAGGCGGAGCGAATCTCGGCATCGAGGAGCGGGCGCAGCCACCGCTCCTTCTGCTCGTCGTTGCCCGCGAGGACCAGCACCTCCATGTTGCCGGTATCGGGCGCTGCGCAGTTGAAGACCGCGGGGGCGAGACCGGGACTGCGCCCCATGATCTCGGCGAGTGGTGCGTACTGGAGATTGGTCAGGCCGGCCCCGTAGGGCTCGGTGGGCATGAAGAGATTCCACAGTCCCTCGGAGCGCGCCTTGCCCTGCAGGTCGCGCAGGATCGGGTCGCGGCTCCACGCCCAGTAGTCGCCCTGCTTGCCGACGGTGGCGTAGAACTCGGCCTCGTGCGGATAGACATGTGCGTCCATGAAGGCAAGCAGGCGCTCGCGGTAGTCCTGCGTGGTCGCGTCGTAGCCGAAGTCCATGGCGGTCCCTCCTACCCTGAGTCTGTCAGTCCACCAGCCGCAGGACCGCGTCGAGGCCATGCACGCGGCCTCGGGTGCGCGGGAGAATGAGCGTGCGGATACCCAGGGCCGCCGCTCCCCCATCATCGGTCCAGGCATCGCCCACCATGAGCGTCTCCTCGGGAGTCGCCTCCAGGGCGTCGAGAGCCGCGCGGAAGATCTCGGGCTGCGGCTTCACCGCCCCCACCTCGCAGGACAGGATCACCGCGTCAGCCCGCAGGCCTTCGCGCTCCATGAGCGGCCGGATGTCCACGCCGATGTTCGACAGCACCGCTGTGCGCACGCCGCGGGCGCGCAGCGCATCGAGGAGCGGTGCGGCATCGTCGTAGGCACACCACATGTCGAACATGGCTTCGTAGAGCACCTGACGCAGGCCCTCGTCCACGTGACCACTCATCACGTCATGGAAGACGCCAGCATGGGCCTCGGCGGAATAGTCGCGGCCACTGCCTGGATCGATCGCGCGCGCGTGCATCCAGATGTCGTCGAGCCGCGCGGTGATCGCTGCCCGCTCGGCGTCATCCAGGTCCACTCCGGAGCGGTCCATCGCCATCGCAAGCCACTGCGTCGCATCACCGGCGTCCACCAGCGTGGAGTGGAAGTCGAGCAGCACAGCCCGGATGGGAGCGGTCACGATGCCTCCACCAGGGCGCCCCAGCGCTCGGCGACATCTCCGTCGATACGCACCACCTTGGAGCGGGCCGCGTGGCCGCCCACGATCTCGATGGCCGCGCGACGCAGTCCGAGGGCCTCGGCGAGAGCCCGGACGACCGCGTCATTGGCGCGCCCATCGACGGCCGGAGCGGTCACCGCGACCACGAGCGCGGGCGGATCGCCGTACCCGCCCCCGACCCGCGTGCGCGAGGCTCCGGGCTTCACCCGCACCGCGTACGTCGTCACCGGGTCGGTCGTCACCGGGTCGGTCGTCACGGGGTCAGCGTAGGCAGGAGGCCCCCCGGCGGGCGTCAGACGACCCGAAGCCGCGTTTCGGCGCGACACAACGCGGGTTCGCGCCGTCGGAGGCTCGCATGGCGACCACTGGCTGGGAGTACGTCGGCACAGGCGCGACCTCGGCCCCCGGCTAGGCTTCCCCCTCGTCCCCGATCCGGAGGTTCGCCATGTATCGCCAGGTGTCGACGCAGGTCGACCTGCCGGCGATGGAGCGGGAGATCCTCGATCTCTGGGCCGCCGACGACACCTTCCACCGCTCCCTGGAGCAGTCCGAGGGCCGCCCGATGTGGGTCTTCAACGAGGGCCCGCCCACGGCCAACGGCACCCCCGGCACCCATCACATCGAGGCCCGCGTCTTCAAGGACATCTTCCCGCGCTACCGCACCATGAAGGGCTTCCACGTCCCGCGCAAGGCCGGGTGGGACTGCCACGGCCTGCCCGTGGAGCTCGCGGTGGAGAAGGAGCTCGGCTTCACCGGCAAGAAGGACATCGAGGACTTCGGTATCGCCGAGTTCAACGCCAAGTGCCGAGAGTCGGTGCTGCGCCACGTCGACGAGTTCGACGGCATGACCCGTCGCATGGGCTTCTGGGTCGACATGGACGACGCCTACTGGACCATGGACCCCCACTACATCGAGAGCGTGTGGTGGTCCCTCGCGCGCATCTTCGACAAGGGCCTGCTGGTGCAGGACCATCGCGTCACGCCGTACTGCCCGCGCTGCGGCACCGGCCTGTCCGATCACGAACTCGCCCAGGGATACGAGACGGTCGTCGACCCCTCCGTCTACGTGCGCTTCCCCATCACCGGTGGCGCTCTCGCCGAGCGCTATCCCGGCGCCGCGCTGCTCGTCTGGACCACCACACCGTGGACCCTCGTCTCCAACACCGCCGTCGCGGTCAACCCCAAGGCGGAGTACGTCGTAGCGCGTACGGCGGACGGCGAGATCCTTGTCGTGGCCGAGGCGCTGGCCGATGCCACGCTGGGCGAGGGCTACGAGGTGCTCGAGCGCCTGAGCGGCCGCGATCTCGAGCGCACGCCGTACCAGCGCCCCTTCGACATGGTCGAGATCCCCGACGCGCACTACGTCGTCCTGGCCGACTACGTCACCACCGACGATGGATCGGGCCTGGTGCACCAGGCGCCCGCCTTCGGCGCCGACGACCTCATCACCTGCCGCGCCTACGGCCTGCCGGTCGTCAACCCCGTCCGCGCCGACGGCACCTTCGAGCCCGATCTCGCGCTCGTCGGCGGAGCGTTCTTCAAGAAGGCCGATGACACCCTCGTCGCCGATCTCAAGGCGCGCGACCTGCTCTTCAAGCACGTCGGCTACGAGCACTCCTATCCCCACTGCTGGCGCTGCCACACGCCGCTCATCTACTACGCGCAGCCCTCCTGGTACATCAAGACCACGCAGATCAAGGACCAACTGCTGCGGGAGAACGAGGGCACGAACTGGTACCCCGAGACCATCAAGTGGGGCCGCTACGGCGACTGGCTCAACAACAACGTCGACTGGGCACTCTCGCGCAACCGCTACTGGGGCACCCCCCTGCCCATCTGGCGATGCCCCGAGGGCCACCTCACCGCGGTGGACTCCCTCGCCAAGCTCGGCGAGCTCAGCGGGCGCGAGCTCGCCGACCTCGACCCGCACCGCCCCTTCGTCGACGAGGTGACGTTCGCGTGCCCGCAGTGCGGCGAGACGGCCACCCGCGTGCCCGAGGTCATCGACTGCTGGTACGACTCCGGGGCCATGCCCTTCGCGCAATTCGGCTACCCGCACCGGGGGCAGGAGGAGTTCGCCGCGCGCTACCCGGCCGACTACATCTGCGAGGCGATCGACCAGACCCGCGGCTGGTTCTACACCCTCATGGCGGTCGGCACGCTCGTCTTCGATCAGTCGTCGTACAAGAACGTCGTGTGCCTGGGCCACATCCTCGATGAAGACGGCCGCAAGATGAGCAAGCACCTCGGCAATGTGCTCGAGCCCATCCCGCTCATGGACGAGCACGGCGCCGACGCCGTCCGCTGGTTCATGCTCGCGTCAGGTTCGCCGTGGCAGGCCCGCCG
>JBEGMG010000033.1:0-7597 GCA_041183165.1 Actinomycetota bacterium
GAGGTGCGCGACACACCAGACGGAGCGGTCTGGGAGCGCTCAGCTCCCTGACGTCATCGCGACGATCCCACTGATCGTGCCGACGTAGATGGAGCCATCAGGGCCGAGGTAGCCGGCCGCGTAGTGATTGTTGAGCAGGGGCCCGAGGCCGGCGAGGCGCCGCCAGAGGACCTCACCACTTCCTGCATCCACGGCGGTGAACCACCACGCATCGACCCCCAGCAGGCTCGACTCCTTGGTGTAGGTCAGCACCGCACCATCCGCCGCGACGCCCTTGGACACGAGCGAGGGAATCGTGACGTCAGTGGACTCCCAGGCCACCGTGCATCCCGCGTCTTCGACGTCGATACGGGTGAGGCCCGGCGTGGTCGTGTGACCTCCGGCGACCGCGGTGACGGTGTATCCGTAGTTGTTCTCCACGATGAGCGAATCGCCGAGCGCGATGAGCGAGTTGTCCGTCGCGCTCTCCCCGTCACCGAACACCGGCACGGTGCAGTGCACGACCGGGTCACCGCCGGCAGTGTCCACGACCACGACGTTCATGCGCGGCTCGGCGTTGTCGGTGATCGCCACGTAGCGCCCGTCGTCCCCGAAGACGGTCGGCGTCGTTCCCGAGGCGCGACTGGTCTGCCCCGGCTTGAGGCGGACGCCCCTGTCGTAGGGGATCCGCCAGGTCACGGTGGGCTGGCCACCCGCGGAGTCGAGTCGCAGGAGCTCGGCGCCCGTGACGACGTAGGCACCACCGCCTTCGATGACGGCGAAGGAGTTCTCGATATCGACCATCGACCCTCCGGGGCCGGACAGGATCGTCGACGCCGCGCCCGTCGCGGGATCGAGGAGGCCGACGGTGCCCTGCCGCCCGACGAACCAGAGGGCTCCGCTCCAGTCGGGCACGACCGAGGTGATGCCCTCACCCGGCTGCAACGCTGAGGCGACCGCGAACGCGTCGACCGGGTCCAGTGTGCGACCGTCGAAACGCGCGATCACTCCGCCGGGAAGCGGCGTCACCAGGCGCTGCTGGGAGTCCAGGACCGCGTACCCGCCTCCGGAGAAGTTGGTGAGCGCATCCGCGGCCAGGGGGCGCTCCGAGATGCGGCGCTCGACCCGGGGCTCCAGGGTCGCGGGGTCCAGCACATAGGCGCGCACCTCGGTGGGGCTGACGCACACGGCGACGATCTCCCCCAGGTCGTTCCACAGCAGCGAGGCGCAGTCGCCCCCGGCGAAGAACGACAGGACCTCCGACGACTCCGGATCGGGTAGGGAGCCGACGGGGTAGGCATCGGTCATCCACGCGTCGTTGTGGATCGTCGACCACGCACCCGCCGCGAGAGCGGGGTTCTGCGGTGCGGGAGCGACGGCGATGGGTTGCGCCGTGCCGGGGCCAGGCTGGAAGGATGCCACCCACGGCGGCCGCGGGAACTCCGGGATCCCCTGGGCCGGAAGGGCCGCGATGGCCGCCACGAGGACATAGGCGCCGACGACACCGGCCACCGCGGGCGCCACACCGACGAGTGGACGCTGGCGTTCGGGGCGTCGTACGAGCAAGACGACGAGCGCCACCGCGGCGATGACCATCAGGGCGAGCGCGACGGGCCGAGGCATCCATGAAGCAACGACGACGGTCCACGACCGCGTGAGCGCAATCGCCAGGAGGATGAGTACGACGATGAGCGCCACGATCGCCGGGCGCGTGCGCCCGCGCGAGATGCCGGGGATCGTCGCCCACAGGGTCGCGACAAGGGCGACACCCGCAACGATGAAGACGCCGGCCACGGCGTAGGCCGGTGCACCATCGCGCAGGCCCACGGCGATCGCACCGCCGCCGACCCACGCCGACGTCACCAGGGCGATCGGGGACGTGACGACGAGTGCAGCGAGGCCGACGAGGAGCGCCGTCGCGCCGGCCTGGATCGAGGGCCTCACCGGGACATTGTGGACCTCTTCGCTCCGGCGTGCCTCTAGTGTGTGCGCATGGCCTACGACGTCGACCGACTGCGCGCGCACGTGCCCGCCCTGCGAGAGGGGGCCGCCCACTTCGACGGCCCCGGCGGCACCCAGATCCCCGATCAGGTCGCGGATGCGATGAACGACGCACTGCGCTCGGCACTGTCGAATCGCGGCCGGGGCACTGCGGCCGAGCGTCGCGCGGACGACATCGTCATCGGGGCACGTCAGGCCATGGCCGATCTGCTGGGCGCGGACGCTCGCGGCATCGTCTTCGGGCGCAGCATGACCCAGATCACGATGGACATCGCGCGCACCCTCGCGCAGAACTGGGGACCGGGCGACGAGATCGTCGTGAGTCGCCTCGACCACGATGCGGATGTGCGGCCGTGGGTGATCCATGCCGAGCGCGCGGGCGCCACCGTGCGCTGGGCGGAGTTCGATCCCGCCACCGGGGAGATGTCACCCGAGGACGTGCTGCGCCACGTCACCCCGGCCACGCGACTCGTCGCGCTCACGGGAGCGTCCAATCTCATCGGCACCCGGCCCGACCTCGCGGCGGTGGGCGTGGGCGTGCACGAGCACGGTGCGCTCTTCTACGTCGACGGCGTACACCTCACGGCCCACGCACCTGTCGACATCGCCGCTATCGGCTGCGACTTCTATGCCTGTTCGCCATACAAGTTCCTCGGCCCGCACCTCGGCGTGCTGGCCGCCTCACCCGACCTGCTCGAGACCCTGCACCCCGACAAGCTGCTGCCCGCGACCAATGTGGTGCCCGAGCGCTTCGAGCTCGGCACGCTGCCCTATGAGCTCCTCGCCGGCGTGATCGCAGCTGTCGACGTGCTCGCGGATCTCGTCCCGAGCGACGGTGACCGTCGTGAGCGAGTCCTCGCATCGATGACCGCGCTCGAGGACTACGAGGATGCCCTGCACGCACGTATGCGCGAGGGGCTGGAGTCGATCCCCGGGATCCATCTCTACAGCAACGCCAAGCACCGCACGCCGACGGAGACGTTCACGATCGACGGGCACAACCCGGGCGAGATCTCGGCGTTTCTCGCGGAGCGAGGCGTCAATGCCCCCGCGAGCAACTTCTACGCGCTCGAGGTGTCGCGGTGGCTCGGACTCGGCGATGCCGGGGGTGTGCGCGTCGGTCTCGCGCCCTATTCGAACGATGACGACGTCGATCGGCTCATCGCCGGGCTCCGCGAACTCACCGCCTAGACGACCGCACGGACTGGAGACACGATGCTCGCCGCTGCTGCAACCTCGATCCATCCCGATGCCCCACTCGACGGGCTGACCGTCGGCCCGATGCCCGACCCGGTGGCCGACGAGGGATGGGTGCGTGTCGGCGTACGTGCAGCCAGCCTGAACCACCACGACCTGTGGAGCCTGCGCGGTGTGGGGCTTCCTGCCGAGCGCCTGCCCATGATCCTCGGATGCGATGCGGCCGGCGTCCTGGAGGACGGGACCGAGGTGATCGTCCACGGAGTCATCGGCGATCCCGTTGCGGGTGGGGGCGATGAGACCCTCGACCCGAAGCGTTCGCTGCTGTCGGAGGTCTACCCCGGCACTCTCGCCGAGTTCGTGTGCGTCCCCGAGCGCAATGTCCTTCCCAAGCCGGCCGATCTCGACTTCGCCTCCGCCGCGTGCCTGCCGACCGCATGGCTCACGGCGTACCGGATGCTGACGACGAAGGCGCAGGTCCAACCCGGTCAGACCGTGCTCGTGCAGGGCGTGGGGGGCGGAGTCTCGACCGCAGCGATCCAACTGGCGAAGCAATTGGGCGCGCGCGTGTGGGCGACGAGCCGCGACGAGTCCAAGCGCGCTGCCGCTGTCGCACTCGGTGCCGACGAGGCCTTCGAGCCCGGGGCTCGGCTGCCCGCGCGCGTCGACGCGGTGATGGAGAGCGTGGGCGAGGCGACCTGGTCCCACTCGCTCAAGTCGCTGCGGCCCGGCGGGCGACTGGTCGTCTGCGGTGCGACCACCGGTCCCAATCCGCCGGCCGACCTCAACCGCGTCTTCTTCCTGCAGCTCGAGGTGCTCGGCTCCACCATGGGCACACGCGAGGAACTCGCCCAGCTCATCGATCTCGTCATGGCCTCGGGGGTCCGGCCCACGATCTCGGCCACCTACTCCCTCGCTGATGCGCGCGAGGGATTCGCCCAGCTGGCCGAGGGCGACGTGATCGGCAAGATCGTCCTCACCGTGGAGTGAGCACTACGCGTAGTGCGAGCGCTTCGCGTCCTCGACCGTGATGCGCTTGCGGAAGACCCAGAAGGACCACGCCTGGTAGGCGATGACCAGCGGGAGGCCGATCGCGGCAACGACTGTGATGACGCCGAGCGAGTACGGGCTTGCGGCCGCACCCTGGACCGTGAGGCCTGCTGCTGGATCGAGCGTGCTGGGGAGCACGTAGGGATAGAGCGCGATGAACATCGATGCGACGAAGGCAGCGATCGCCACGCCATGGGCCCAGAACGCCAGGAGCGGCCTGGCCCGCAGGTTGGCGATGAGCGCGATGAGCATTCCGAGGACGGCGAGGATTCCCACGCCCAGGGCAGCGGCGTCACCGAGGGAGTACGACAGGTAGGTCCAGGCGGCGAAGGCGGTCATGAGCGCCCCCGCGACGAAGTCGAATCGCGTGGCCCAGGCCTCGTTCCTGCGCTGCACGCGACCCTCGGTCTTCAGTGCGAGGAACGTCGCGCCGTGCGCGAGCGAGAAGGACAGCAGCGTGAGGCCGCCCAGCACGGAATAGGCATTGATGAAGGACAGCATGCTGTCCCCGACGAATTGGCCTCTCCCATCGATCGGGATGCCGTGCACGATCCCCGCCCAGAAGACCCCGAAGAGGAAGGCGAGCAGCAGCGAGGCGATCGCCACGGCCGTGTCCCAGCGTGACCGCCAGGTCGGACCGGGACGCTTGGACCGGTACTCGATGGCCACCGCGCGCACCACGATGGCGACGATCACGAGGAGCAGCGGGAGGTACGCCGCGGGGAAGAGAGCGGCGTACCACGCCGGGAAGGCGGCGAAGATCGCGATACCGCCGGTGACGAGCCACACCTCATCCGCATCCCACACCGGGCCGATCGCCGTGAGCATCTGGCCGCGCTCTGCCTCATCGGATCCGAGAGTGCGCGCGAGCATGCCGACGCCGAAGTCGAACCCCTCGAGGAAGAAGAACCCGGTCCATAGGACCGCGACGATGACGAACCACAGCTCGGGCAGCCCCATCAGGCCACCTGCGCAGGTCGGGGCGGCGCGGGCTGGCCCGCCATCGGCTCGTCATCGGTAGGTGGACCCTTGATCACATAGCGTCGCAGGAGGAGGAACTCCACGATCGCGAAGGCGCCGTAGAGCAGGAAGAAGGTCGGCAGGCTGATGAAGAGGAACGTCGGCGAGATCTGCGACACGGCGTCCCGCGTGAGCAGCATGTCGTAGACCACCCAGGGCTGGCGAGCATTCTCCGTGAAGATCCAGCCGAACATGTTGCCAAGCCAGGGCGTGAAGACGATCCAGATGGAGATCCCCCAGAAGACGCGTCCTTCGGGAAGGCGGCCCTTGCGCGTGCGCCACCACGCGACGAGCATCCACGCGGCCCCGATCAGGCCGAAGCCCATCATGAGACGGAAGGCATAGAAGGCGATCCACACGTTGGGCGTGTACTCACCCGGGCCGAACTGCTCCTCGTACTGCTCCTGCAGCTCGTTGGCACCCACGACGACCCCATCGATGGAGTTCGTCGCGACGACGGAGAGCAGGCAGGGAATCGAGAGCTCCCAGGTGTTCTCGCGGGCCTCCTGGTCGATGATCGCGACGATTCCGAGGGAGGCGCACGGCCCCTCGGTCTCCCACAGTGCCTCGCCCGCGGCGATCTTCATCGGCTGGACATCGGTGACGATCACGCCTAGGACATCGCCCACGAGCATCTGGCCCGATGCGGCGATGAGTCCCATCGCGATAGCGGTGCGCCAGGCCCAGCGCATCTCGCCCACATACTGGCGTCGCTTCAGGTGGTACGCCGCGACGGCGAAGACGAAGACCGATGCGGCGACGAGACCGCCGAGGACCGTGTGCACGTAAGCCCAGAGCGCGAAGGGCTGGAAGAGCACCGCGCCGATGTCATTGAGCACCGGGTAGCCGGTGAGCGGATCCAACTCGTAGCCGACCGGATGCTGCATCCAGGAGTTCGCCACGATGATGAAGTACGCCGACGCCCACGTGCCCAGTGTGAAGATCCAAATGCACGCGACATGCACCCCGCGCGGCAGCCGATCGCGACCGAAGAGCCACAGGCCGAGGAAGGTCGACTCGAGGAAGAACGCGAGCAGGCCCTCCATTGCCAGTGGAGCGCCGAAGACATCCCCGACGAAGCGACTGAAGACCGACCAGTTCATGCCGAACTGGAACTCCTGGACGATCCCGGTGACGATGCCCATCGCGAAGTTGATGATGAGCAGGGATCCGAAGAACCGGGCCAGTCGGCGGTAGGACTCCTTGCCGGTGCGCCAGTGCAGGGTCTCCAGGAGCGCGACGTAAGGAGCCAGGCCGAGCGTGAGGGGCACGAAGAGGTAGTGATACAGCGTCGTCGTCGCGAACTGCAGTCTCGACAAATCGACCAGGAGGTCGTCACCCACGGGCACATCCCACCAGATGCGGCCGGGCAAGGTGGCAGGATGCGCGGATGCGACTCCTGCCCGGGCCAGTCGAGGGTGCCATCGCCGTGACGGTGACCTCCCTCGAGATGACCTCGGCGGAGGATCTCATCGCCGTGGATGGCGCCCCCGACGCCGCCGAGTGGCATCGCGTGGACACCGACAAGGCGTCCGCCTCGCGCTCCTTCTATGTGCGCGTCGGCGAGCCGTGGCTCTGGGTGGACCGCCTGGAGTGGTCGGATGCGCAATGGCAAGCCTGGGTGGACCGCCCGGAGCATCACCTCCTCGTGTGCCGACAGGCGGGCGAGGACGTCGGGTACGCCGAGTTGGAGCAGCAGGGCGATGGCGACGTGGAGATCGCCTACTTCGGGCTGCTTCCCCACGCCATCGGCCGCGGATTGGGGCGCTGGTGGCTCGCCGAGGTGATCGCCCAAGCCTGGCAGCTCCCCGGGACGCGCCGCGTGTGGGTGCACACCTGCACGCTCGACGGTCCCGCAGCACTCACCACCTACGTCGGCAGAGGACTGCGACCCTTCGCGCGTGAAGTGGAGTGGCGCCTCCCTGACTCGGGTGAGTCGCTGCCTAGGCTGGGCCCATGAGTGACACCGGGGGCGTCCGTCCCGAGGACGGACCGTTCTCTGCACCGCCGCCCGCGCCTCCCGCTCCGGCGTACGCCTACTCTCCCCCACCGGGATTCCCCCCGCCACCGCCGGCGTACCCCGTGAAGCCGAAGGCCAACGGCATGGCGCTCGCCTCGATGATCCTCGGCATCTTCGGTATCACGGTGGGACTGTGCCTGCTCTTCTTCCCCGTGATGCCCGTCCTCGCCGTTGTCTTCGGGTACATCGGGCTCTCCCAGACGCGCAGCACGGGCGCGCCCGGTCGCGGCTACGCCATCACCGGTCTCGTCACCGGCTATATCGGCATCGCACTCGCCATCGTGTGGATCATCGCGATCGTCATCGGCACCTTCACCTCGCCGGTCCCCA
>JBEGMG010000034.1:0-10948 GCA_041183165.1 Actinomycetota bacterium
CGTAGGTGCGGATGAGGAAGTTCGTCCAGAAGGGAAGCACCACGGCGATCAGCGCCGCCGTCTGCCAGTGGGCCGGAAGCCGCGTGATGGCAAGCGCGGCCGGGAATCCCAGCAGGAATGCGAAGAGCGTCGCAGCGCCGGCGTTGAGCACGCTGGACGCCAGGACCTCCCGGTAGAGCGGGTCGAGCATCCGCGCGATGTTGTCCAAAGTCACCGGACCCTGTACTCCACCGAAGCGTCCAGCGGTGAGGAACGCGTAGGCGATGACAAGGCCGAGGGGGACCACCATGAGGACCACGAGGTAGGTCATGGCCGGCACCGTGGCCAGGGCACGCACGAGGGGCCCGTCGCCGTGGCGACGGACCCCTCGTGTCGTGGCCGAACTCAACTGGCCTGGACCTCCGTGGCGATCTGCTGGTAGATCTTCGATGCCTCGCCGAGATCCACCAGTCCCTCGCCCTTGGCAAGGTCCGCCGGGGTCATGGCGATATTCGGATAGTCAGCCCCGAGTTCAGCAGCGGCCTTCTCGGCAATCGCCTTGTTGGGGCTCTTGTAGAGGATGTTGTTGGTCATCCAGGACTGCATCTCATCGCCGATCATGAAGTTGATGTAGGCCATCGCAGCCTCCTTGTTCTTGCTCGACTTCAAGACGACCATCGTGTCGGCCCAGAGGTCAGCACCCTCGCTCGGCACGACGAACTTCACGTTCGGATCGCCCGAGTAGTTGCACCAGCCATCCCAGGCGACCGCCATGACCACTTCGCCCGATGCGAGGCGCTCGTAGAAGGTGACATCGTCGAAGCCCAGCAAGGTCGGCTTGGTCTTGAGGAGCTGCTGCTTGATCTGGTCCAGCTCACCCTCGTTCGTCGTGTTCACGCTGAAGCCGAGGGCACGGGCTGCCGGGAGGTTCATCCACGGCTGCGTGGCGAGCATGAGCGTCTTCTTCTCGTACTCAGGGGCCGGATTGAGCAGGTCATTCCACGAGGTGGGGGGCGAAGCCATGAGGTCCTCGCGGTAGCAGATGCCCGTCGTCCCCCACGCGTACGGCACGCTGAAGGTGCTGCCGGGGTCGAAGGCCAGGTTCTTGGACTCGGGGTAGAGATTGGCGAGATTCGGCACGAGGGCTGGATCGATGGGCTCCAGGAGTCCCGCCTCGTTGAGCGCCTGGGCGTACTGTCCCGAGACGAAGGCGACATCGATGCCGGGATCGCCTCCAGCGGTGAGCTTGCCGACGATTTCCTCGTTGGTCGCATGGTTCGCGACCGTCATGCTCGCCTTGGTCGTATCCGTGAACTTCAGCGCGGCATCGGGATCCATGTAGGCATCCCAGTTGCTCACGACAATGGACTGCTTGCTGAGATCTGCGTTGGGATCCAGCGACGCCGAGGCCTCACTGTCGGTTGATCCCCCGCCGCACGCCGCCAGGAGTACGGCAATCACCGCTCCCCCGACACCGATTAGGGCGCTACGTCGCGGGTGCTTCTGGTGTGCTCTCATGCGGATTCCTCCTCGATAGTTATGCCCCGGCCCGATCGAGCCTCCCGCAGGCTCAAGTGGATCTCTGGCAAGTCGGCGGGGGCGACGCCGAGTTGCTCGCACGCGAACATGCGGATCATGTCGCGGACGTGGTCCAGCGGTGTCCACGAATAGCCGACGACACTGCGGAAGCACAGACCATCGACCATGGCACTGATGCGTTCGGCAACGACATGGGGATCAGAGACGGGCCGGAATGCTCCCGAGGCTGTGCCATCGTCAACCAAACGCACCATTTCTTCCCGATACTCAGCGGCCAACTCCTCGCACAACGGCTGCAGCGAGGAGTCATGTGTGACGACTGTCCAGAATTCGAGCCAAAGGACATACTCGTCGAAGAGCACTCCCGGGTGCGGCAAGCTGACTTCCAGGAGCGCGGCCAGCACACGCAGATGGTCACCATCTCGACGCAGTTCGGCGAAGCGCTCGGCCGGTTTGCCGATGGCCCAACGCAGCGCATGCACGAGCATCTCTTCTTTGCTGCCGAAGTAGTAGTGCACGATGCCCGTCGAGACGCCTGCTTCCACCGCGACATCGCGCACGCGCATTCCGGCGGAGCCGTCGCGCACGAGCACCCGGGCAGCGGCCGCCATGAGCTGCTCTCGCCTGTCCAGGGCATCTTCGGCCACGAGATTCCCCGGAATCGCCACTGACGCGTCAGCCAAGGCCATACCTTGGGAGAGTACTGACTGGACGTCCAGTTGGGAACACTTCCGAAAAAGGAGCCAAGCGTGCGGATCGGAGTCGTAGGGGGCGCGGGAGCCATGGGCTCGGTGACCTCCACCGACCTGGCACGGTCCCCCGGCGTCACGGAGGTCGTCATCATCGACCCCGACGTGGCCCGCGCCCAGGATCTCGCCGGACGGCTGCAGACCCACTCGGACATCGACGTACACGGCACGAGTGGTGACCTGGCTGGCGCCCTTGACGGTTGCTCCGCGGTTGTCAACGCGTCGGGACACGCTCGCAACATCGAGGTAATGGAAGCTTGCCTCCGGGTGGGATCCCACTACACAGACCTCGGTGGCCTCTTCCATGTGGCCGTGCAGCAGTACTCCCTGCACGAGAGGTTCGAGGCGGCAGGGCTGACCGCGACCCTCTCCATGGGCTCGGCCCCGGGTTTGACGAATCTGCTCGCTGCGCGCGGGGTAGCACTGGGCGCCATGGATCAGGTTGACTCGATTGAGATCGCCGATGCCGTGGTGCCGGGGCGGACCTACCACTCATCGGAGCCATACGGGCCGCCCTACGCCGCATCCACCCTCATCGAGGAGTACACCGCACCCGCTCCGCAGTTCCTCAACGGGCAGATCGAGTTCCATCCCGCAGGTTCGGGGGCACGGTCCTATTCCTTCCCGGGTGGCGAAGTCGAGTGCGTCTACACCATCCACTCCGAGCCGGCCACGCTCCCGAGGTCCTACGCTGAACTCGGGATCCAACGCGTCGAGTGGCGCCTCGGTCTCGCCCCCGCCGATCACGTGCGACTGCTTTCTTTCGTCGCTGCCGGGCTGGCGAGTGACGAGCCTGTGACGATTCACGGAGTGGAGGTCGCACCCGTTGATGTCCTCGTTGCTGTGCTTGCACGCCAGGCGCGTCGCGATGCTGCCACTCCCGACCCGGGAGCCGTCGAGTGGTTCCGCGTCATCACCTCAGGATCGCGCGGCGGACACCCCGTCACGGTCACGTGCGATGTCGAAGTCGTGGACCCTCCCTCCGGAGAGTTCCCCGGAGGTGCGTGGGTGACGGGCGTCCCCCCGTCGATCGCCGCGCAGATCATGGGTGGTGGACGTGCCCTGCGCAGCGGGGTTCACGGGCCAGAACTGACGATGCCGCTCGAGGGCTTCTTCTCAGAGTTGGCGCAGCGGGGCATGATCCCGCTAGACCGGATCGACGACTGACCGCGGAGGCACCATGTCCCACCGACCCCTGACCGTGCTGCTCGCCGCCGAGAGCGCATACGGCCCCACCAACAATTGCATCGGCATCGGCGCCGAACTCATCCGCATGGGACATCGCGTCGTCTTCGCAGCGGAGGAGTCCTGGGCAGGCAAGATCGAGCCCCTGGGCATCGAGGAGCGCCTTGTCTCCATGGCCCCGCCGCCGGAGGAGGAGGCCGCTGCGGGTCAGTTCTGGATCGACTTCATCCGCGATACGTCGCCCGAGTTCCGCAAGAGCACCTTCGATCAGATCACTACCTTCATCGAACCTGTATGGCGCAGTCTCATGGATGGCGCCAAGTACGCGAATCCCCAGTTCGCCGCCATCGTCGACGACATCAACCCCGACATCATCGTGCAGGACAACGTTTCTGCCTTCCCCGCCTTGAAGGCGGCGGGCCGGCCATTCGTCCGACTCGTGTCCTGCCAGCCACTGGAGATGACCGGTCCCGGGATTCCTCCTGCTCTCGCCGGCCTCCCGGCCGGGGATCCGTCGCAGTGGCAGGCCTGGCGCGATGAGTACGCGCGGGTGACGGCAGCGGTGTGGCAGGAGTACAACGATTTCTCCCTCGAGGCTGGGGCACCCGCCCTGCCCGCGGGGGAGTTCAACTACCTGGGCGACGCCAACATCTACATCTACCCTGCGGCCATCGACTACCTGGATCGGCGTCCACTCGATTCCACGTGGCACCGAGTCCAGTCATCCGTACGACGTACCGAGCAGCCGGTGGACCTGCCTTCGCACATCGCCGACGGCGAAGGCGCGCTCATCTACCTCTCCCTCGGATCCCTCGGGGGCGCAGACATCGACCTGATGCAGCGGCTCACGGGATTCCTCGCGGACAGTCCGCATCGCTACATCGTCAGCAAGGGTCCCCGAGCCGACGAGTGGGATCTCCCCGACAACATGTGGGGTGCGAGCATGGTGCCGCAGACGACCCTCTTGGACCGCGTGGACCTCGTCATCACGCACGGCGGCAACAACACCACGTGCGAGTCCTTCCACTTCGGCAAGCCCATGGTCCTCCTGCCTTTGTTCTGGGACCAGTACGACAATGCCCAACGCGTGGATGAGACGGGATTCGGCAAGCGACTCGACACCTACCGAGTGGAGAAGGGCGAGCTGCAGGGAGCCATCGATGGCCTTCTCGCCGATACGGCGCTCCGGCAGCAGATGGCGGAGATCTCCGAGCAGATTCGCGCAGAGGATGGTGTGCGTCGCGAGGCTGAGATCATCGCCGACCTCGGCGTCACCACGATGCGCTGATGGACCCGGACCTCTTCGAGCACGATCTCCACGCGATTCCCGAACGTCTCGAACTTCTCGCAGCCAGCCTCGAAGCCCAGACGCCGTGGACGGGGCTGGCTTCTCGTCGGCCGCTGCTCACGGGCATGGGCTCATCCGCCTACGCCGCCCGCACCGCAGCGGGGTGGCTCCGAGCTGACGGTGTCGAGGCGATTGTCGAACTCGCTTCCAGTGATCCGGGCTGGCCCGGTGGACCCGGCCACTCCGCCGTACTCATCTCTGCGTCCGGAGGATCCGCTGAGACGCTGGAGCGGGCCCACCGGCTCCACGCAGGCACGCAGCAGGTGGCCCTGGTCAATCGCGAGGAGTCCCCACTCGCCTCCCACGCTGATGTCGTCGTTCCCATGCTGGCCGGTGACGAGGTCGGAGGCGTGGCATGCCGCACCTACAGGCACACGCTTGCTCTGCTCCTCGCACTCGGCAAGGACCCTGCCCTTATCGCCCAGGAGTGCCGTCACGCCGCAGATCTCACCCGCACGCTACTCACGGACACCGCGTGGCTAGACGCCATCGATGAAGCGCTCTCGCCAGCAGAGACGACGTACTGGATCGCACCCGAGAGCCGCATCGGGTCGGCGCTCCAGTCTGCGCTCATGGTGCGCGAGATACCGCGCCGACGGGCCGTGGCCTGCGAGACGGGCGATTGGAGTCATGTCGACGTCTACCTCACTCTGACGACCGACTACCGATGTGTGATGTTCACGGGGTCACGCTGGGACAGCCAGGCCGCCGACTGGATGCGCACACGCGGCTCGCTCGTCGTCAGTGCAGGTGACCCGTTGGGAGTACCGGGCGAGATTCATCTCCCCATGCCCGGCAGCCCGATCACGCGCATGCTGGCGGAGCCGCTGGTGGCTGAGCTACTCGCCCTCAGATGGTGGCGGAGAGCACCCGTCGAGGTGCCGTAATGCTCCGTGACGAGGTGAGCCGGGATCTGGCGGGAAGTCCCGTGGACGCGTTGGTGCCTGCGCTTCGCGCAGGGACGTTCCCGGCCTGGGTCGACGTGCAGGAAGTCGCGGAGCTTGGTCCTCGCAGCGCCGTGGGATTCATCCGCATGAGCGATGACCGCAGGATCATCGTGCCGCTGGTGAAGGACGGGCGTTGGCGTCGCGCCGAGGCGCCTGACTCCATCAGCCTCGACGCCCTGCTGGCGCACGACCCCCTTGTCCTTCGCCAGGTGAATGCGGCTCCGGAACTCAGTTCCCGTCGTGAGCGCTCCATAGATGTCGACATGTCCAACGACGTACGGGTCGTCGACGACACCACCGTCGTGAAATGGCAGTTGCTCGACGAGGTCGGCTCCATGGCGGGTCCACGAATCGTGGAGCATCTTGCGCAGAGTGGTTTCACTGAGATGCCGGAACCCATCGCAAGCCTGTCGTGGCATGACCGCCTACTCGCAACACTGACGCGCTTCCTGCCCGAGGCAAAGGACGGTTGGGAGTGGATGCTCGACGACGTGCGCCTCATGCTCGAGGGCACACAGGGACCGCCGGACTGGCCCAAGAGCATCGGTGAGGTCACCGGGCGTTTGCATGCCGCAGCCGCGAAGGCAACCTCGGTGTTTCCACGACCCGTCGCTAGATCCGATCTGATTCCGCTCGGCCGGCACTACCGGCGTCTCCTCCAGACCGAATTGGATCCAGAGATGATGCGTGCTCTCGCGCCGTGGCGCCATCGGATGGAGCGCGCCTGCATCGTCGTGGAGTCAGCCACGGACGTGGAAGTCATTCCCCTGCACGGGGACCTGCATCCCGGACAGTTCCTCCTCTGGCGCGAGGGCATTGCCATAGGTGACTTCGACGGCAATCCGCTGCTCGCCAGCGCTGACCGAGGCCTTCGCGGTCCGACATCCCACGACGTCGCCGGCGTCTTGCGCGGATTCGACCATGTCGCCATCGCCGCCGCACGCCGAATCAATGACCCCGGAGCGGTAGTCCGCGGACGCCGGTGGGCGCAGCAGGCACGGGGCACGGCACTGGAGGCGTATCTCGGCGTGGGGGGAGTGCCCACCCTCGACGTCGGACTCCTCGAGGCGCTGGAGACTCTTTCTCCATTGCACGAAGCGGTCTATGCCTCCACGTACCTAGAGCGCTGGCGCTATGTGCCGCTCGCCGTCCTGAACGATCTGTAACGGTCTACGTGCTCATCTCGCGCGCGATTGCCGCCGCGAATGCGTCGACATCTTCCGGAGTCGTGTCCCAGGAGCACATCCAGCGGACTTCACCCGTGTGATCGTCCCAGGTGTAGAAGCGGTAGTCGCGCTGGAGCCGCTCGGTGACGGGCGGCGGCAGGATCGCGAAGACGGCATTGGCATCGACACGGCGCATGACCTCAACGCCAGGGATGGCTCGCACGGCCGCCTCGAGGCGACGAGCCATCTCGTTGGCATGGCTCGCATTGCGCAGCCAGAGATCGTCCGTGAGCAGGGCCGAGAGTTGAGCACTGACGAATCGCATCTTGCTCGCCAGTTGCATCGCGGACTTCCGCAGGAAGGGCACGGCGCTAGCCAGGGAGGGGTTCAGCACGATCACGGCCTCAGCCCCCATGGCGCCGTTCTTTGTGCCGCCGAAGGACACCGCATCGACCCCGACGTCGGTGGTGATCTCACGCAGGGCCACGCCGAGGCTCGCGGCGGCGTTGGCCAGACGCGCGCCATCGAGATGCAGGCGAAGCCCGCGAGAGTGCACGTGGTCGGCGAGTGAGCCAAGCTGATCGACGGTGTAGGCCGTGCCGAGCTCCGACGACTGAGTGATCGTCACGACCGCCTGCTGGGCGCGATGCACGTCACCCGCGCGCACCGCATGCACGTCGACGAGTTCCGGGCTGAGCAACCCATCGGCCGTGGGGACAGTCCATAGCTTGAGCCCTGCGACCTTCTCCGGTGCACCACCCTCATCGACATTGACATGCGCGGACTCCGCGCAGATCACGGCTTCCCAGGGCCGGCACATCGACTGCAGTGCCACGACATTTGCACCGGTCCCATTGAAGACCGGGAAAACCTCGGCCTGCGGGCCGAAGTGCTCACGCACGAGGCCGCGCAGGCGCTCGGTCTCGTCATCGTCGCCGTAGGCCACTGCGTGTCCGGCGTTGGCGCGGGTGATCGCCTCGAGCACCTCCGGGTGAATCCCGGCGTAGTTGTCGCTGGCGAAACCCCGCCAGGGTGCGGACATGTCATGCCTCCGTGAGGTCGCGCCGCGCACCGTTGGGCGCGTCACCCCCGACGATCCCATAGATCGCCGCGGCGAGATCGGCCGTATCGGTGTAACCGGGGAAGGACTGGTCGGGCTGAGCCTCACGCATCCCCGCGTCGACGAGTGCCTTGACAGCGACGATGACGGCGCGCGCAGGGGTGTCCTTGAATGAGTGGGCGAGACCGCCCACCCAGGTCTCTGCCGCCGCCTTGGCCGTCGCGTAGGCCACATTGCCCGCCGTAGGCTTCGTCGCGGCGGTGCTCGACACGATCACGTAGCAACCGCCCGAGGCGATGAGCGCGTCGCGGAAGGCCACGGTTGTCGTGCGTACCGTGCCGAAGACACCGGGTGCGATGGCATTCCATGCTTCCAGTGCGCCAATATCGACTGTCTTCGAGCCCTGCCATCCACCGACGAGGTGCACGACGGCATCGATGCGCCCTTGGCGCACCAATACGTCGTCACGGAATCGCGCCACGTCGTCGACATCGAGCAGGTCGACGACGGCCGCCTCGCCGGACACGGGCGCTGCCGCTGCCTGGGCGAGGTCCTCACGACGGTCCACCACGATGACATCGTGATCGGCGCCCAGAGCGATCGCCGCAGCCCGACCGCCCATGCCTGCGCCCAAGACAATGGCGACGGGGCGACTCATGCGGCCATCCCCGTGATGCCGCGGGCGGAGTCGATGGCTGGCGCGAGGGCCTTGCGCAGGGACTCGTAGAACACATTGAGCGGGAACTCGTCTGCAGAACCGCGTCGACAGCCTCGCGCGGCTCGCTTGGTAGCGCCTGCGCACCACGTGCCCATGCTGACTGCGGATGCGGAGGCACGAGCGCACTCACGAATGTGTAGGCGGCCAGCCAGTGCCCCAAGCGAGAACGGTCGATGCCCTCGCGGTAGAGAGTCTCGACCTCATCGCACAACGCATCCATGCTGTCCTGGACGCGTGACCAGTCGATCACCAACGTGTTGTCGGTCCAGCGAATCACACCGGCCTTGTGCAGCCACGCGAAGATGATCTGGCCGGCGAGTCCGTCGTAGTTGCGCACCCGATCGCCGGTCGTGGGGAAACGGAAGAGCCGGTCGAAGAGGATGGCGAGGCGCACGTAGGGCGCGAGCACGACCCCGCTCGCCTCGAGGTGACGCGTCTCGCGGAAGGTCGACAGATCGCAGCGCAGTTCTTCGAGGCCGTACATCCAGTAGGGCATCCGCTGCTTGATCATGAAGGGGTCAAAGGGCAGATCACCGTGACTGTGAGTGCGGTCATGCACGAGATCCCACAGCACGAAGGTCTCCTGGGCGAGCCGCTGGTCGGCGAGAAGGAGTTCAGCCTCGGGGGGCAGTGCTACTCGCAGTTGCTCGGAGGCCGCCTGGGACACGTGGCGGAAGCGCGCCGCCTCGCGATCGCAGAAAATGCCTCCCCAGGTGAACTTCACGACCTCACGTGTCGCCACCGTCTCCGGGAAGAGCACGGCCGAGTGCGTGTCGTAGCCGGAGGTGAAGTCGACGAACTCGATGGGGACGAAGGCGGCGTTGTCGTACGCCGTCGCCTCGAGCGCAGCGATCCACTCGGGCCAGACCGTGCGCACCACGACGGCCTCGACATTGCGGTTGGGGTTGCCATTCTGGGTGTACATCGGGAAGACGACCAGGTGCTCCACGCCGTCGCGACGATGCTCATCGGGGTGGAAGCGCATCAGCGAGTCGAGGAAGTCCGGCACTCCCAAGCCCCCCTCGCGCCATGAGCGGAAGTCCGTCACGCACGCACCGAGATACTCGGCCTGATGCGGCACGAGCGGGGCGAGCTCTTGCAGGTCGAGGATGATCCGATCGATGCACGTGTGGGCCAGGGCAGCATCGCCGCTGACGGAGCCGTCCGCCTCCTGGAGCGGACGCAGCATCTCGACAGCATCGACGAGATCGGCCCACGCAGCGTGCTCGACGATGGCACTGCGCTGCTCCTCAACCCCGCTGGCCCTACGCCGAGCCGCCGTCCACGTGACGAGTCGCTGCCAGAGCACACGATGATCGAGATCCCCGATGGAGTCATCGCCGGCGAAATCCGAGTCGGCGACAACGAGAACACGGCCTTCTCCAGCATCCACTCCCGCAATCACGGGCGCGCCAGCTGGCATCGCGGTATCGGCCGTGCGCGCGAAGACATACGCGTCGTCGGCGACGTCCAGGACTCCCGCTCGGTAGACACACGCACCAGTGACGCCCGCGAAGACATCGGTGCCACGCGCCGTGGAGGGTGCGAGTAGAAGCCAGGTCGACACGTCGTTGAATCGGTGCACCGGGTCCTGAGCGGTGCACGTGACGACGTCGATGCCGAATCGTGAGGTGATCTCGGAGAGGTTGTTGCCGTACTTCGACTGCTCGGTCTCCGCCAGGACGAGCAAACCACCGCCCGCGCGCACGAAGGATTCGATGGCGCTGACCTCGGCGGCCGAGTAGACGGGCGACCCCTCGCCGGTCGTCGCCTCCCACTCATCGGTCGAACAGTGCGGCAGCACGAGCACGTCGACAGCGCGCAGGGTCTCGCCATCAATGGGACCCGCGAGGTGAGCACTCACCTCGAAGCCCGCTCGGCGCAGCACCTCGGCGGCCTCCGCGTAGGAGGCATCTGCCGGGTTGGCCGGGGCCATGCGCGCAGCCAGGTCCGGACGGGTGGTCCAGGCCTGGCGGTGGCTCTCGTCGATGAGCACGCGAGCGAGGGGACGCATGACGACTCCTGAGGTGGGGGGAGAAGCGGCCTCCCTAGAGTACCCGATGCCGGATGATCTCCCATCAAAAGGCAATTTCACCGGAAGATCTCCCGTGGACTAGCAGGCTCGCTAACGTCGGGCCATGAGGAGGAATTGGTCTAGCACCGTCGATCTCGGGGGCAGCGAGGCCCGTCCGCGCTCCACCGCCGAGGTGGCCGAGCTCGTGCGCGGTGACGCACCGTTGCTGGCACTGGGCAGTGC
>JBEGMG010000035.1:0-6791 GCA_041183165.1 Actinomycetota bacterium
GTCGTTCGCCTGGCCGAGCCGTCGGCCGGTTCGACCCGTTCATGCTCCGCGCCCTGAGCCCACGACCTGCTTGTTTGAACTCTTCTGCTGCGCCCCGGTGATTTCTCCCTCTGTAAGTCCGTGTCGGCGCGTTGCGTCCCAGCGAATCGCCGACCCGCCCCGCTCCATCAGCGAGGCCGGCGAGAGCGAGGAGAACTGCATGAGTGCCATCACCGACAATGGACCGTTCCTCTGCGTCGAGGAGGTCACCAGCCTCTTCAAGATCAGCCGCACCAAGGCCTACAAGGAAGCGCAGCTCTACATCGAGACCGCCGGCAAGGCCGGCATCCCGGCCGTTCGCATCGGCCGCTCAATCCGCTTCCTGTCCGAGCCGATCGAGCGCATGGCTGCTGGCCGGATCTCAGCATGAACACCCGTCGCACCACGGCCGGCGGACCCCGGCCGACCGTCGCACACGCACGCACTGAAGAAGGTCACGAATTGCACCACAGGCGCGCGTGGCCGTCGCGGCCCCGGTCGTCACGGCGGCTTGGCCATGCTGAGCATCGGCAAGCTGGCCAAAGGCCAGGAGGGCTACTACCTCGACGCCGTCGCCCGCGGCGTGGAGGACTACTACCTCGAGGGCGAGGCTCCCGGCCGGTGGCTCGCTGCCGGGACGGCCCTGCTTGGCCTGTCGGGCGAGGTCGACGCCGACGCGCTCGCGGCCGTGCTCGATGGCCGTGACCCAACAACCGACACACGGCTTCGGTCATCGAAGGGTGGGCGCATCCCCGGCTTCGACCTCACCTTCCGCGCGCCGAAGTCCGTGTCCGTCGTCTTCGGACTCGCCGAGGCCGACATCGCTGCGGCCGTGGCCGAGGCGCATGACCTCGCCGTTGACGCCGCACTCGGCTACCTGGAGCGGCACGCAACGTGGACCCGGCGAGGTCATGGTGGCGTCGAACAGATCCGAGGGGACGGGCTCGTCGCGGCCGCCTTCCGCCACCGCACGAGTCGCGCCGGCGATCCACACCTCCACACGCATGTGCTCGTCGCCAACGCCGTTCGAGGCACCGACGGCCGGTGGTCGACGGTCGACGCCCGCCACTTCTACTGGCACTCGAAGACGGCCGGCTACCTGTACGAAGCCCACTTGCGGTCGGAGCTGACCGTCCGGCTCGGCGTCCGCTGGACGAAAGCGATCAAGGGCATCGCCGACATCGAGGGTGTGCCCCTCGATGTCCTCGGCACCTTCTCGACCCGCCGTGCCGAGATCGAGGAGCGCCTCGCGATCGGCGGTTGGTCGTCGCCCCGCGCCGCCGAGATCGCGGCCCTGACGACACGCAAGGCCAAGCAGCACGACGTCGACCCGGCGACGCTGCGGAGCCGCTGGCGCGAGCAGGCCCGAGCGATGAACTTCGGGCCGCGGCAGCTGGCCGCCGTGATGGACCAGCAACCAGCCGAGCACCGAGGCCTCGCCGAGGTCCGCGCGATCGAGGCAGCACTGCTCTCCCCTGCCGGCCTGACGAAGCAATCGTCGTCGTTCGACCGGCGAGACGTTTTGCTCGGCGTCGCCGAAGCACTCCGCAACGGAGCATCGGTCGCGTACCTCGAAGCGATCGCCGACCGGCTGCTCTGCCACACCGAGGTCGTGGCGCTTGCCGGTCAGACCAACGACGTGATCCGGACCGACAGCGGCCGAGTGATCTCGCGGGCCTCAACGGGTGCCCGGTGGAGCACACGCGAGCTGCTCGCCCTCGAACAGCGAACGATCGACCGAGCCCTCGCCCGCCGTGGAACCGGTGTCGGCCTGGTCGATACACAGGCTTTGGCGGAGGCCCTGCTCGCTCTGCCTGACGATCAACGTGCCGTCGTCGAGCACCTCGTCTCCTCAGGGCACGGAGTCGACGTGCTCACCGCGCCGGCGGGCAGCGGCAAGACCTACACGCTCAAGACGGCAAGGCAGGTCTGGGAGGCATCCGGCTATCAGGTCATCGGCGCCGCGCTCGCCGCCCGCGCCGCCGCCGAGCTCCAGTCGGCCGCCGGCATCCCGTCCTCGACGTTGACGAGATTACTGGGACGGTTCGACCGGACGTCGATGGAACCCAACACCGTGCTTGTCATCGACGAAGCCGGGATGGTCGGCACACGCGTGCTCTCTCGCGCACTCGACCACGCCGAGCGGTCCGGAGCGAAGGTCGTTCTCGTCGGCGATCCGAAGCAGCTCCCTGAGATCGATGCCGGCGGTCTGCTCGCCGCCCTCGCCGAGCGGATGCGCGGTGCCGAGCTGACCGCCAACCGCCGTCAGCGCGAACGGTGGGAGCAGCAAGCCTTGCGGCAGCTTCGCGACGGCGACGTCGATCGCGCCTTGGCCGCCTACCACGGTCACGACCGCATCACCCTCGCCGACTCCTACGACCAGGCGCTCGAGACCATGGTCGGTCTGTGGGCCGCCGCTCGCGCCGAGGGCGAAGACGCCGTGATGCTCGCATCACGCAATCAGGACGTTGCAAGCCTGAACCGTTGCGCACGCACCGTCGTCGCTGCGGCCGGTCGACTCGACGGTCCGGAGCTGTCCGTTCGAGGGCTTGTGTATCAGCGCGGGGACGAGGTAATGACCCTCCGCAACGACGCTCGCCTCGGCGTCCGCAACGGCACGCATGGTGTCATCGACCACGTCGACCTCGACCAGCGAACGATGACGGTCGCGTTCTCCACCGGAGAGCGGGCGACCCTCCCACCCGACTACCTCGACGCCGGCTACCTCGCGCATGCGTACGCGTCGACGGTGCACAAGTCCCAAGGGATGACGTGCGACCGGGCGTTCCTGCTTGCGACCGACGACCTGTACCAGGAGCTGGGCTACGTCGCGCTCAGCCGGGGTCGGCTCGGCAACCACATCGTCACGGTCGGCGAACTCGAGCACGACCTGGAGAGCCCACCACACGCGCCGACGGTCGAGCGCGACAGCCTCGACGTCCTCCGGTCCGGACTGTCGAGCAGCCGGGCGCAGCAACTCGCGATCGACCTCGACCGGGCTGCCCACTTCTCGTCGATGCCGACTGCCGACCTGATCCGCGAGCGGAAGCGACTGACCACCATCGTGGATGGCGCACCTAACGACCGCACTGCGGACCTGTCGGAACTGATTGCCACACGCGACTCCGCCGAGCAGCAGCTCAGGAAGCTCCAACACGAGCGCAGTCGCGTCCACATGCCAGGACGATCGCGTGGACAGTCGCGTGCCGAACGCGATCGCATCATCGATCGCGTTGCCGCCGATGTTGCTAGACACGCGACTGCCGTCACCGAAGCGGAGGACTCGGCCACTCAACGCAGCCGATACCTCGTCGAGCACGCGACTGATGTCGCCGACCTCCGGCACATCGACGACATCGTCGCCAGGCGCGTCGATGAAGCGGTCCTCGAAGCCGAGGACGACAGCGACCACTACCTCCGTCGAGCGGTCGGCACCCCGCCGGTCGGGTCGAGGCGGCGGCAGGTCTGGCGCGACCGCGCACGCGCCGTCGAGCAGTACCGGATGACCTACGCGATCGTCGACATGGACAACCCGCTCGGGTTGAGGCCCAGCGATACCCGGCAGCTCGTCGCCTACTGGGCGATGCTCCAGGAGGCGAAGGTCGTCGAGCCGGCGTTGCTCCCGAAGTCGCTGCGCCGCAACGGGCGAGGCATCGCGTGATCGCCGGATACGACCTCGGTCCACGACGTGAAAGGCTTGTCCCATGCCGCACGTAAAGAAGCGGGTGAAGACCCGAGAGCGCCAGGACGGAACGACCGTCACGACCACGGTGTACCAAGCGGTGTGGCGCGAGCACGCGAACGGGGCTGACCGGACCAAGGAGTTCCGCCGCAAGGGTGACGCCGAGCGGTTCCTGGTCGATGTGCAGCATCGCCTCATGACCGGCGCCTACACCGACCCGGTGCTCGGCCGCACCCCGTTCCGCGAGGTCGCCGAGCGGTACCTGTCGCTGAGCGTCTGGAAGCCCAAGAGCCGCCAGACCGCGACTGAGAAGCTCCGCTACGCGATCGACAAGTTCGGCGATCGGCCGATCGCCAGCATCCGCAAGGGTGACGTCCAGGCGCTGATCTCCGAGCTCGGCGACGTCCTCGCGCCCAGCACCATTCGAATCGTCCGCCAGCACGTCGGCACAACCTTCACTCGTGCCATCGACGACAAGCTGATCGTCGCCAACCCAGCGGTCGGCGTTCGACTGCCGCGAGTCGAGACGCCATCCGTCGTGCCGCTCACGGCCGACCAGGTGCAGTTGCTACTCGACACTGCCGATCCCTGGTACCGAGTCGCGATCGTCATCGGTGCCGGGCTCGGGCTGCGATCCAGCGAGGCTGCAGGACTCACGGTCGATCGGATCGACTTCCTCCGACGCACCACCCGCGTCGACCGGCAGTGGCAGCAGGCCACGCAGAAGACAGCCGGCGGCTTCACGACCACCAAGACTAGGGCGAGCAACCGAGTGACCCCGACCAGCCAGTGGGTGCTCGACGAGATCGCCGCACATCTCGCACGGCGGCCGGCCGGCGAGCACGGTGTCATCGTGACCCCCGACGGCCACCCACTCGACGCCGCCCGGTGGGGCTACTACTTCCGTAGGGCACGCAAGCGCGCAGGCCTGAACGACGAATTCACGTTCCACGACCTCCGCCATTTCTTCGCCTCGGTGCTGATCGCCTCCGGCTGCTCGATCAAGCAGGTGCAGGCGGCGCTCGGCCACGATTCGGCGAGGATCACCCTCGACACCTACGCCCACCTCATCCCCGGTGACGAGGACCGCGCGCGCGAGGCGATCGACCGACTGCCATTGCGCGTAACGCCAGAAGGTCGACCGCGGCATCGGGCTTGAAGGGGGCCCCGTCGCGCAACCAGAGCCGAGTTCTTCGTCATCGGCTGGGCCCCGATCCGGAATCAGCTTGCTTCCCCGCCGAGGTCCTGCGTGGTACCGTCGCTGTGCCGTAGGGAGGTGTAGACGATGACTACCCGGACCCACTACTGGATCCTCGGATTGGCGTGCACGCTCGCGTCATGCGGAACGGTTCCATCGAGTCGGGACGACTCGGTGAGTCTTGATCGAGCTGCGCCTAACGGGGTTGCGTCCCGCCCGACCGTCGGCGAGCTTCCTTGGCCAACGGACACCGAGGCGCAATCTGAACTCGAAGTCCTGTTGCAACTGCCCGAGGGAAAATCGGCGGTCGAAAGCTACCAAGAGCGCGCAGGGAGGCTTACGGCTCTGTGCATGGCCGACGGTGGCTTTCCAGCGAAGCCTGGTGAGCCGCTGAGCGACGAAGCTCACGGTCGACTCTCGAAGGCGATTGTCTATCGAGGAGCGAACATTCCAGGCGGATGCGATGAGTGGGGTATGAACTATGCATTCCCAGGCAACTTCTTGTCTGAGTTCTATCAGCCTCTGAGAACTGCTGCTCTTCAACGGCCCGAGTATCTCGCCGTCCTCGCTGAATACGACAGCTGCTTCCGCGGACGCGGCTTTGAGGGCCCGCCAGACGTGAGTGGTCTTTCGGATGAGCAGGCACAAGCAGCGATGGCTCAGTATGTCGATGCCGGCAATTCATGTGATCAGTCCGCCGGCCTCACGAAGGCTGATCGAGCTGCCGAGCTGGTGGTCGAAAACTCCTTGGTATTGGAGCACCGACCGGAGGTCGACGCGTACGTCACAGCTATTCTGGCTGACTTGGCGTCGGCTGATGCGAAAGGAACTCAGCCTTGACCAAGAGGATCATTAGGGCGCTGGCAGCGACCGGTGTCGCGCTCACCCTGTTGGGCTCCACGACTGCATACGCTGCCTGCTACACAGTGAATGTCTACTACTACAACCAGAGCATGCCGGTAGGCACGTCCTGCCTCTTCAATTATGACCACGGCAACATCTATGGCGCCGCCTTCTCAAAGATTCAGCGTCTGCCCAGGCCGCCTGGCTATACGTACTATTGCAGCCAAGCTGGGACACGAGTGACCGGCACTGGATGGATTAATGGCAGCATCGCACTGAGCACCACAGCGTGGAGTCAGTCGACCGTCTACTCGGCGAACCTCATCTACTCGAAGACCTACGGATATGACGGTGGTGCGTCCTACTACGAAGAGGACAACTCACCGTTCTGCTGAGTTTGCACCACCCCCACCACCGCAGCAGCGGGTGGTGGGGGAATTGGCGCGTGGTCGGGTGAGCGTAGATTGGACCTGGCGACACCACGCCGAGGTCCCACTTACGAGGTCAAGCAAGGACCTGAGAAGGACCAAGACGCGTCAGCGCACCGCGTAGAGCGAGGTCAGAGGACATCTGTCGCCGTCGTTCTGCAGTTCCGCTTCAACGTCTGAACTGTTCACGATCGCTGCGGGCAACGCAGCGGGCGATCAGGGCTGAACCAGGACCGCAGCCGCGATGTCGACCGCCGATCTGGCCACGCGGAGCTCGTGCGGCGCGGACGACTGCGACCACGAACCCGACGCCGCGTCCCAGCGGCGGTAGGTGTGTTCGTGCAACGGCACGGTCACCGCGACGCGAGCACCCGATGGCACCGACACCTTGGCGAAACCCACGAGGCGCTGATGCGGCTCGTCGGGCGGCAACCCATCGCGCTCGAGGCAGTGTGCGTACACCTGCACCACCTCGACCGCATCGCGGTCGCCCTCGTTGTACAGCGTCATCGACACCGAGTAGGGCGTGTCCGCGACCACGTCGGTGATGCCGGCGCAGCCGTAGCCGATGCCGAAGCCGAACGGGAACAGCGGGGTGCGTCCCAGGGTGGAGTACCAGTGG
>JBEGMG010000036.1:0-21238 GCA_041183165.1 Actinomycetota bacterium
GTCCGTAGCCCGCGCACCCGCGCGGTGATTCCCGTCCACATCGGCGGCTGGCCGTGCGATATGCCCGGCTTCGTGTCCTGGGCCCGCCCGCACGGCATTCACATTCTGGAGGACTGCGCGCAGTCCCACGGCGGCCACATTGCCGGCCGGGCGCTTGGCACCTTCGGCACCTTCGCGAGCTGGAGCTTCTGCCAGGACAAGATCATGACCACGGGCGGCGAGGGTGGCATGCTCTGCACGCCGGACGCAGAGCTCTTCGCCCGCTGCTGGTCGTACAGCCAACACGGCAAGGACCACGCCACCGCGCTGGGCCTGGCCACGAAGGGGCCGTCTGCCCCCGGGCGCGGCGATCCAAGCGACTCCTCGGGCGCAAGCCTGGCTCCGCCGGTCCCCGGCAGCTTCAAGTGGGTCGTGCACCACGAGGGCACCAACCTCCGCATGACCGAGATGCAGGCAGCGATCGGCCTGCGGCAACTGGCCAAGCTGCCGGTGTGGTCCGCCGCGCGCCACCGCAACAGCCTGATCATGCAGGACGCATTGCGCTCGGTGCCGGGACTCCATGTGCCAAGAACGCCCAATGGACACGCCCACTACCGGTGCGTGGCGTTCACCGTGGGTGAAGATGCCCCTGCGCATCGTGACGCCTGCTTGCGCACCCTCCACGCTGCCGGTGTCCCGGCCATGCACGGATCCTGCTCAGAGATCTACGTGGAGCCCTTCTTCCAACGCAGCGGCCTGACCCCCGCTGCCTGCGGGCGCGGTCCACTCGATGCAGCCGGGCGGCTCCCGGTGGCCCGCCAGCTGGGCGAAACCTCGCTGACCTTCCTCTGCCACCACACCATCGATGAGGCATCGATGCGTGCCTACGCGGCTTCGGCTCGCGAGTGCCTGCTTGGGATTGCTTCGGTGCACGCCGAAGGATGACCCGCCTCCCCGGCCCGCCTAGCCCCCGGCTATTCTCAGCGGCTTCCGGAGGCTTAAGGCCATGCGCATGCCAATCCTGACCACCGCCCTCGTCGCCGTCCTCGCCGTCACCACCCAGTCACCTGCCCGAACGAATCGGGTGCAGGACCCCGTGGCCGGCGCTTCCGCGGCAGCCGGCGCCTCCTCGGCAGCCGCCCCCGCTGCGGCCGCCCCCGCGGCCGCCACAGCCGCTCCATCCGCGAACCCTGCAGCTGGTTCGGACACCGCGGCAGGCCAGGCAGCCACCGCGCCCGTCGGTGGGTTGGAAGGTGTCACCTCGCCAAGCGGCCTGACCGAGTCGGGTGGCGTCCCCACGAGCACCGCGCCAAGCGGCGAACGGGGCGGGGACTTCGGCTACGACTACTTCGGCGGCAACGGCGTTGCGGTCGTGGATGGACCCATCGACGATGACTACCTGCTCAGCCCGCGCGACGAGGTGGTGGTCACGATCTGGGGCGACTTGAACGAGACCCTGAACCTGGTGGTGGGTGACCAGGGGTTCATCGAACTGCCCGACAACGGCGGCCGCATCCAGGCCAACGGCGTGCGATTGCGGGAACTGCGCCCCCTCTTGCTGCGCGCCCTCTCCCAGATCCGTGGGGGGTACATCAACGCCGCCGACGAGTCCAAGAGCACGGCCTTCGTGGACATCCGGCTTGGGAAGATCAGGCCCCTGCTCGTGCACGTGGTTGGCGAGGTCAACCGACAAGGCGCCTTCTCCGTCAGCGCGGCCGTGGCCAACGTGATCAACCTGCTCAACAACGCCGGCGGCGTGCGCCCGACAGGCTCGCTGCGGGACGTGCGCATCAAGCGCACCGACGGGCGCATCGACAGCGTGGACCTGTACGGGTTCTTTCTTCGGGGTGACCTCGATCCCCGCACCATCCGGCTGCAACCGGGGGACTACATCATCGTGCCCCTCAAGCAGCGCTCCGCGACCGTCAAGGGACAGGTCCGGCGACCCATGACCTATGAGCTGCTCCCGAAGGAGGGCTTGAAGGAACTGATTGAACTTGCAGGCGGGTTCCTGCCGAACGCCTACCTCAAGCAGGTGCAGTTGCGCCGCACCCAGGTCAACACCGGCGAGACGTACATGGACCTCGACGTCGAGTCGATCTTCACATCGCCCGATGCCGACATGGACCTGATGGATCGTGACGTGGTCACCGTCGGGGAGAACGTGCAGGTGCGCAAGAACATCGTGACGGTCACCGGCGAGGGCGTGCTCCGCCCGGGGACCTACGAATGGACCACGGGCATGCGGCTCTCCGACGCCATCGCCAAGGCGAAGGGACTTCGCGAGTACGCCTTCCTGGAGCGCGCCGACCTGATCCGGACCGATGACGATTTCACCAAGCGGCTGGTCTCGTTTCCGCTCGGTGGGCTGTATGCGAAGCAGGCCGACGGCAGCTTCGCCTTCACCGACGACCCTGCACTGAACCTGCCCCTGCGCGAGATGGACGAGGTGGTGATCCAGTCGACCTGGGGTTTGGCAGGCAAGGACAAGTCCGTGCGGCTGGACGGCATGGTGAAGGAGCCCGGCACCGTTGCGCTGGCGCAGGGCATGACGCTGCAGGACGTGATCTTCATGCGGGGTGGTTTCCAGGATCCCGACTTCGCCAAACTGGCGTTCCTGGACATGGGTCACGTGATCCGCAAGGTGCCCCAGGGCACTGGGACCCGACTGATTGCCTTCGACCTCGGTGCGGTGCTGCGGGACGCCGAAGGAGCCGACCTGGCGCTGGAAGATGGCGATGTGATCCGCGTCTATTCCGCCCAGGAGCAGGGATCGGTGTCCACGGTCGACCTGGGTGGCTTGGTCAAGAAGCCAGGCAGGTACACGTTCTCGGAGTCGCTGACCCTGGAGGACCTGGTCGTGCTCGCCGGAGGGCTCTCGCCCGAGGCCACGCGTACCGAAGCCGTGATCGCGCGATCGCGGCGGGTTGAGACGGGGGGTGATGCAACCGTGGAGAGCATCACCGTCGTGGAGCTCGACCCTGCGTTTGCGAAGACCGACGGCCCCAAGCACGCCCTGCTGCCGTTTGATCAGGTGAACATCCGCCACAAGCCGGGCTGGGAACCCACACCGGTGGCCAGCGTGACCGGCCAGGTCATGCGCCCGGGCGGAATCCCGATGCCGACGCGCGACCTGCGCCTGAGCGATCTGATCAACCGTGCTGGGGGGCTCCGGCCTGAGGCCTATCCCGAGGGTGCCACGCTGATGCGCAGATCCACGACGGTGGCAGGGCTGCCGGACGGGACGACGGCTCGCAGCGAGGTCACCATCGACCTGGCCACGGCGCTGCGCAAGCCCGGAAGTGCGGAAGACCTGATCGTCCAGGACGGCGACCAGCTCTTCGTGCCGCAGAGTTCCGGCATGGTGACGGTCGCTGGTGGTGTGGCCCGGCCGATGGTGGTGCAGCACCGCCCCGGCATCAAGCTCTCGACCTATCTTGACCTCTGCGGCGGTCTGCTGGCCCGCGCCGACCGGGATCGCGTGACCGTGACGGCGCCCAACAACGCCACCACACTGGTCGGCAAGGGGCAGGATCCCGTCCTGCTCGCCGGGAGCACGATCCGCGTACCGCTCCAGCGTGAAACGGAGCGCCTGCAGGTCATCGAAGTCAAGGGCGCAGTCCAGCGACCGGCGCTGGTGCAGTTCGTCGAGGATGCGACGCTTGGCTACTACCTGGGCCTCTGCGGAGGGTTCACCGCCAACGCGGACGTTGACCGCGTGGTGGTGCTGTTGCCCGACGGCGAGCTGCTCTCGAAGGAAGGCGATCGCGAGTTCAATCCCCAGCTCCCTGCCGGCGCGATCGTCGTGGTCACCGCACGCCCAACCACCCAGGAGGGCAAGTGAGCCAAGGCGACGCGAGCCAAGTCGATGCCGTGCATGCGGACGAGCCGGGGATCCGGCCGCTGGCCATGGTGAATGCCCTGCTGCGCGGCCGGTGGACGGTGCTTGGCGTGGCCACGGCGACCGTGGCGGCCAGCGTGGTCTATGCGCTGGTCCAGCCTTCGGTGTACCTGTCGACGACCCGCTTCCTGCCCTCAAAGTCGACCGGCATGGCGACCCGCATGGCGGCGGCCACCAGTGGAGGTGCATCCCTGCCGGACGATGGAGGCGCTTCAAGCGACTACTACGTCGACCTGCTGAAGAGTTCAGCGTTCCTTGGGACCGTGGTGACTTCGATGTTCACGGTCGAAGGCCGCGAGCAGGACCTGATCACCTACTGGGAGATCGAGGGCGACTCGGACTGGGAGCGCCGCCAACGCGCCTGCGAGGCGCTCTCGCAGGCGATGACCGTGACGATGGCGAAGGCAAGTGGAACGGCCCCGCGGTTGTTGACCGTGGACGTGCGGGCGGATCGCCCGGACTTGGCTGCTGAGATCGCGCAGCGGATCCTGGGGTGCATCAACGAGCACAACGGGAAATCGCGCAGCCTCCGGGCCAAGCAGAACCTGGACTTCATGACGAAGCAACTGGGCAACGCGAACGATGAACTGCGGCAGTTGACCGATTCGTTCGCGCAATTCGTGGCCCGGAACCGGAAGATCGTGACCCCCGCCCTGACGGCCGAGCGGGATCGGCTCGAGCGGTCCGTTCGCGTGCAGGAGGAAGTCGTCGTCACCCTGACCAAGCAGGTTGAGCTGGCCAAGATCGAGGAACAGGAAACCCGGCCGTCGATCGAGATCATCCAGCCCCCCGAGCCGCCGCTCCAGCGCATCAGTCCCGCGCGGTCCCGGATCGTGATGGTGGGTGGATTCCTTGGCCTGTTCCTGGGATGCGGAATCGTGCTGCTTCGGGATGCGCTTGGACGCATGGCGCAGAATGACCCTGATGCGCAGGAGTTCCGGGGCCTGATGGCCAGCATCAAGAACGACGCGGTTCGACTGGTGCGGCGACCGCCGGCCTGAGCCCGCGGCGCATGCCCGCATCGCGCTCGACGATGGCGCGAACTACGACTTGGGCCCACTCACCCGCGTCACGCGGTCATCGAGGAGCACGTAGCGGTCGCTGGTGTGCGGGCACTGGTACTCGCCAGACCCCGTGAGCGGCAGGTCGATGCGCTCGCCGAAAGCGCTCATCCAACCGATCTGCCGAGCGGGCACGCCGGCCATCAGCGCAAACGGCTTCACGTCACGGTTCACCACCGCGCCCGCAGCGACGAAAGCGTGCTCGCCGATCGTGATGCCGCAGACCACGGTGCAGTTCGCACCAAGCGTGGCACCGCGCTTGACGAGCGTGTCGCGGTACTCATCCTTGCGGGTGACGGCCGAACGCGGGTTGTAGACGTTGGTGAACACCATGCTGGGACCGCAGAACACGTCGTCCTCGAGGGTGACGTTGTCGTAGACCGACACGTTGTTCTGGATCTTGACGTTGTTCCCGATCAGCACTCGGTTGCCCACGAACACGTTCTGTCCCAGCGAGCAGCGCTCGCCGATGCGGGCCCCGCCGCACACATGCACGAAGTGCCAGACGCGGCTGCCCGCGCCGATCTGCGCGCCGGGATCGACGATGGCGCTGGGGTGGACGGTTGTTGGTGTGGAAGCCTGCGTACTGCTCACCCACGGATGGTAGCGACGTACCCACGACGTGTTCGCTCGAGGCGTTAGTCTGTCCGCCGAGTGACAGCCATTTGGATCGTCAATCACTACGCGGGAGGTCCCGGCATCGGAACCGGATGGCGACACTGGGAGCTTGCGCGACGCTGGACCGGCGCAGGCGGATCCGTGCGCGTGTTTGCGGCATCCACATCGATTGGCGGGCATGCCAATCCGTGGCGGATCGGCATCCGATCGATCGAACGGGTTCCGTTCCACTTCGTGGAAGTCCCGACCTATCGTGGCAACGGACTCGGGCGACTGCGAAACATCCTTGCGTTCAACCGACGAGTCCCTGCTGCACTCTTCGAAGCAGCTCGGACGACCGGCGAGAAGCCGGATTTGATCATCGGCTCCAGCCCCCAGCCTTTCGCCTGGCCGGCGGTGGTGGCCGCTGCACGATCGATGGGCTCCGCGTTCATACCGGAGGTCCGCGACCTCTGGCCCGAGAGTTTGTTGCAACTTTCCGGGCTCGCACCATGGCACCCGATGGTGATGTGGAGCCGACACGCTGAACGGATCGCCCTTGATTCGGCTGTTGCACTCATGTCTCCGCTGGCCGGCATCGCTGAGGCCATGCGCGGGAGGTGTCGATCCACGCTGCACTGCCTCGTCGTACCGAATGGCGTTTCGCTTGACGGCGAGGCTGTTCCCAGCCTCGAACCGGACCTTGCTGCCCTCATCGACGAAGCAACCAGCCAGGGGCGACGCGTCCTGCTCTACGCTGGCGCCATGGGCATCCCGAATGCCCTTGACCAGTTCATCGAGGCATTGGAACTGCTCCCTGCCGAGTGGCGCGAACGGATCTCAGTGCTGATGGTGGGCGACGGGACCGAGCGCGAACGGCTGCAACTCCGCGCTTGCGAAGCGCGCCTTCCCATGCACTTCGCCGGGCAGCGGACGCAGGAGCAGGTACGCGCACTCTGCCGAGCCTGCGATGCGGGATTCGTTGGCTGGCTCGATCGGCCGCTCTACCGTTTCGGAACCGCTTCACAGAAGCGCGCCCTGATGCTGGGCGAGGGCCTGCCGCTCGTCCATGCGACATCGGGGGGACACTCCGATGAGCAAGCAGCGGGTACCGGCTGGACCGCGCGGGCAGGTGATGCCAAGGGAATCGAGGAGGCCATTCGGTCGTTCCTCTCGACGTCACCCGCCCAGTTCCTCTCTCTTCGCGCGGCTTGTGAGGAACACGCACGCTTGCACCTCGATTGGGACCGCATTGCCGGACGTGCCTGGAACGACTTGTTGGCGATCGTCCGGCACCGACCGCGAGGGTGCGGCGCCTGACCGGCACGTGAAGGCACAGGAGAAACATGGACTCGATCATGTTGCTATCGATGGGCGCCTCAATGGCCGCTGTCGTCTTCCTCCTGACGATCCCCACGCGCGCGCTTGCACTGCGGATCGGTTTCGTGGCCCACCCGACCTCGCGCAGTTCACACGATCGTCCAACCCCGCTTGGAGGCGGGGTTGCGTTCGTCGTACCCGTGACCATGGCCTGGTTGACGCTCGCATTCGTCTTTTCCGATTCGGTGCTGATGGCGACTGCCATCCTTGGACTTGCACTCGCGGTGATGGGTCACTTCGCTGACAGGCGCCGGGTCGGCCCCACGTCGAGGCTCTTGGTGCAGGCGATCGCATCAGTGTCGCTGGCCATGTTGGTGCTTTGGAATGATCGCAACTGGGACCCGATCGGATCGCCGATCCTTGTGCTTGCGGCTGCGCTCGCACTGACCTGGAGTACAAACGTGTTCAACTTCATGGACGGGCTCGACGGGCTCGCCACCACCGAGAGCCTCTTCGTCACGCTGGCTGGGATCACCATTGCGTCGGTCACTGGTGCCGACACCGGATTCCTGCTTTCACTTGCCGCCCTCGCCGGCGGGCTCATCGGCTTCCTGCCGTGGAACGCACCGCGCGCCCGGATCTTCATGGGTGACGTTGGGAGTACCTGGCTTGGATTCTGCCTCGCGGCGCTCGCCCTTCAGGATTCTGCCCGCATGCCGTCACTGCTCCCGGTGTGGCTGATCCTTCCAGCGCTCTTCGTGGTGGACGCCTCCGTGTGCCTGATACGAAGGGCGATCCAACGGGAAAACGTCATGGCCGGACACCGGGCTCACGCGTATCAAAACCTCTCTCGACTGCTCAGCAGCCACGGAAAGGTCGTCTGGGCGTTTACCGCTGCCAACCTCGCCCTGTTGCCCGCAGTGTGGTTCAGCGTGGAAGCGCCGACTTGGGGCTGGACGATGTTCGGGCTTGTCTACGGCGTGGCCATTGCAGCCGCGGTGGTCGGCCGATCGGGCGTCCATGGCGTGGCGGATCCCGCGACGCGACAGTCAATCGGCATCCGCTGACGCGCCTTGGCCAAGCGCAGTCGGTTCATACGCGCGCATGACGACCTTCGCCACGACGCTCGGGTCATGCCAGCGCTCCACGAACACGCGCGATGCACTCCCAAGGGCGTTTCGCCGCTCGGGGCCCATGTGGTACAGCTCGAGCAATCGATCCGCGATGGTCTCCGGAGTTGCGCTCACCACAGGAAGCTCGCGAGCCATGGTCTTCGGCACGTACGCGAGATCACGGTCATCGATGAAGGCAACCGTCGGCAATCCGAACGACATCGCCTCGACCGCGGCGCCTCCGTACCAGCCATACAACAGCTGATCGACGAACACGTCGGCACCAGCCATGACCTGCAAGCACTCACGGTGACACATGCCCTCGATCAGCTCCAGCCGCAACGGTACGCCAGCAGCCTGCAATCGTCCTATGGCCGACACAACGGCCTCCGTACCCTTCTGGGCACGGACGGAGGGCGCGTGCGCGACCACCATCTCATCGCGTCCACTGTGCACGGCACGTTGGGCTCGTCGATGATCCCAGTGGAGATACGGCAGGAACCGCGCGCGAGGCGGAAGCACCCTGCACAGGTCGGGGTTGAGGGCGAAGATCGCGTGGGCGAACCTGCCGCAACGGGCGATGACCCGACGCTTCCACTCGTCCTCGCCGGCGGTGCATCCAGTCGCAGCCATCGCATCGGCTGCGCGCCATGCCCCCGAAGCCCGGCACCGATCCATCTGCCGGGCATCGTTGCCCTGGAAGGTCACGACGATCCGCACCCCCCGCAGGCGGAGCAGCCGAAGTTCGAGTTCGGCCATCCATCGACCGTATGCGCGGTATGCGTGCCGCATCCATGACGGGCGGCCCCGCTCGGCTGGCGATGGCCGCGGCCTGAGATCCGGGAACAGCGTTCGTCCCCAGTTGTAGTGCACCACGTCGGCGCAAACCACGATCCGCGCGAAGAGCGCCAACCGTCGGAGCTCCATCAGCACGGGAGGCTCGCCAGGGTGCCACAACGCGACATCGGCGGAGAACCCAAAGGCATGCGGCATCTCCGCAACGCACTCGCTCCTGAGCCCCGCCTGCCGCTCAAGCGACGCAAGTGAAGGCCCGTGGTCGCCGACGAGTGCGGGCACGTGGAACACCCGAAGCGGCCGACCGTTACGAAGTGACATGGCGGTCCCCAGCCTGCAGGGGCGTCATCCCGAGCCGTGCCTGGATCGCGCTGAACAAGCGGGAACCAGCCTCCAGCGAGTGGTACCGCTCCACGAAACTTCGGCCCTGCCGACCTGCCTCGGGAATCGACTCGGGCCGGTCGTGGAGCGCCCGAAGCGCGTCAGCGATGGTCTGGCAGTCAGCCCGCACGAACGGGAAGCCACCCTCAGGCAGCGTGCCCTCGGAAGCGTGCACAGCGACCAAGTCCGGACGAAGGTGGCAAATCACGGCCCTTCGCATGGCCATGCCCTCAAGCGCGAACATCGCGTACCACCCGATGACCAATTGGTCGGCAACCACGTCGACTCCGGCCATTGCGGCCCGCACCACCTCATTGGGCTGGCGCTCGATCTGCACGAGCTCCACATGCCGGCCCTCGGCCCGCAAGCTCTCGACAGCCTCGACGATCCGCTCGGATCCCTTCACGGCCCGGTGGTTCGGTGCATGCAGCACGCGCATCGGGCGCGACGGCGAGAAGCGTTCGGGCACCTCTGGCGGATCCGCGGCCCACGTGTCCACATCGATGGTGAAGTGGGCGAACCCGACGACGTCCACGTGGTCAAGGCAGTCGAGCCAGTCGCAACCGCCGTACACGCAGTCGGCACTGCGGGACCAGAGCGGCACCAGCCTCCTCGCCCGTGGCGCGCGCAGGTGCCAGGTGGGGTAGTCGGCGTCCAGGGCGAAACGAAACGCGAGGTTCGGGATTCGTTCGGGTACATGGACATCCCCTCCATAGGGCAGGACGACCGTGCGTACTCCGGCAATCCGAAGCAGCAAGGGCTCAAGGCGCCAGAGCACGAAGGTTGGCCCGAGCGGCCCCCCGTTGAAACTCGTGTAGAGCACTCGATGGCGCCCCATGATCCACCAAGCGCAGCGCACCCTGGAGGCGAATGCGTAGGCCAGACGAACGGCCCCACGCCCACCTCCCGGAAGGAAGATGCGATCGAAGTCGGACGTTATGAAATACGGCTCGATGCAAAATGACTCTGCCGAGAATCCTGCGAGCTGCATTGACCTGCGGTGATGAACGTTGTTGATGAGGGGATCCGGGCCGAAACCTGCATCGATCCGCTTGGACTGGAACCGTACGAAGACGGCGCGCGCAAGCAAGAGGGGCGCGAGCAAGACCTCCAACACGCACGATGCCATGGCCATGCTCACCCGGACCCACGCAGGGTGGCGGGAAGGAGTCCGACCAGACCGGAACCGGAAGCCCTCGTGCGAGCGGACGCTCATGCGGCACCCAGTGATGGGTCTTCGGCGAGTGCCTCGGCAAGTCCTTGCGCGAAACTACGACGAGGAGCCCGAACGAACCGGGTGAGTGCCCGGGTGTCGGCGATCAGGTCCCCGTTGCGCGCAGGGGCATGCTCGAACACCGGTTCGGTACCGAGAAGGCCCCCGGCCTCCATGGCCATGGTGCGGACGTCCGGCGCGTCGTCCGAGGCCAGGTTCAGCACTCCCGGCAGAGGCTCGTGGTCGAGCATGCGGCGACCGATCTCAATGAAGGCGGTTGCCGCGTCCTCCACGTGAAGCAGGGAGATACGGAGCCCCCCGTCAGGCTTGCCGCCCGGACCCGCGGCAAGCGACACCTTCTCGCCCCGGCGGACGCGACCCACGATGCCCGGAACGAGTCGCTGGCGCTGACGAGGCCCGTAGAGCCCAAAGATGCGGAGATTCACCATCGGCACATGTCCCGCGTGCATCCCGGCCATGGCCTCGGCTTGCAACTTGCTGAGCGCGTACGGGTCATCACCTCGCACCGCGCCTGACTCGTCGATCGGCTGCCACGCCGCCCTGTAGACGCTGCCGGTCGAGCAGTGCATCAGCGGAACACCTCCGGCGACACGCAGCACGGCAAGGAGCCGGGCGACACCCACGGCGTTGATGCGAAAGAGCTCGGCAATGCTCGGATCATCCGCCCGGGCCGGGGGACCTTGCGCAGCAAACACGGCTGCATCCACGCGCTCGGGCAACCGATCGAACTCACCGGCGACATCGACCGCGCATGCCACATCGGGCCGCTCGTCGGCGGGCACTGAACCGCCGGACCGATCAACGCCGATCGTCCGAATGCCCTGACGCCGGCACAATGCCACGAGCGACCGCCCGAGGAAACCCGACGAGCCAACGATCAGCATCGACTTCACGAACTGCTCCTCTCCCGGCGATCGCGGATCAGGCGTTCCACCTGTGAGAATCGATCGGCGATCACGTCGTTGGAATGGAATCGTCGGTACCAGCGAGCCGACTGCTCGCCGCGCTGGCGCATCCAGGATCGGTCTCGCCAGCACAGGGAAAGGTGGTCCGCAACCTGCGCGGGGGTCCTGCAGTTGAGCACAGGTGGCAACTCCGGGAAGCACCAGTGGTGGCGGTCCTCATTGAGATAGAGGAGCACGGGTCTGGAGAGCCGCATGGCCTTCGGTGTCAGGCTTCCGAAGGCGCCAAGCCAGAACTGGTCCGCCACCACGTCGCATGCAGCCATCAGCTCGCTGAGCTGCAGGCCGGGCTGTATCGGCAGCCACGCGACGCGTCCGGCGATGCCCAGTTCCCGCAGCAGTCCTCGACTGGCGTCGAGCGAGCGCCCCCACTCGATCAGCACACAGCCGGCACGAGCACCGGTGCGCCCGACGAAGTCGGCGAACCCTCTGAGGAAAATGTCGTTGCCCTTCTCCCAGTCGGCGTGCCGAATCGATGGTTCCCAGTGCTGGCGCGGCGGATGCACGACCAGGAAATCGCATCCCAACTGCTCGCAGAGCCGGCTTCGGAGCGCGGCGACCTTCTGCGGCTCGGGATCGACTTCATTCACCGGATGCGGGACGAAGCTCCACGACCGAAGTCCAAGGCGGCGTGCAGCCTCGTCGTTGTCGCAGTTGGTGATCATCACATGCGCGGCTGCGAGATAGGTATCGCGGCACATCCGACCTTCGAAGGAGTCCGTGAACGGCAAGTGACGGATCGTGCCGTGCTCGAAGGCGACAAAGGGCACGCCCGCAGCGCGGGGAATCCAGCCGCTGGTCCCGTACCCCACCACGAGTCCACTGCGAAGCAGCGCCTCGCGCATGCCGGAACCGGCGATGATCAGCGAAGCGACCCGGTTCCGTTCGGTCACGGGAAACCCGCGATACATCGGATGCCGCTCCTGAAGGAACCGGCTGAGCATCGGCAGCCTCCCGACCACCCGACGCTGCACGCGCGCTAGGAACGTTGCGGTGGGCCGGGCCGGGAGCCCATGTCGGTGACGCAATGCCGCCGAAGCCACGTCGAACGGGCCGTCGACGAACCAGTCCGGGCGCGCAAAGCCACCGAGGTCAACCGATTCCCAGTCGGGCACGAACTCGTCGAGTGACGTCGTCACGAACCGGGCGTCCTCCCATTCGGGGCAGCCCATCACGTGGGTATAGTCATTGGAGACCACCACGCAGTCCCAACCACGCGTCGAGAGCAGCTTTGCGTTCAGGTACGCGTTGTTGGCGACGTTTCCGATGTGGACGGCCCGCACGCTCGGCATCAACGGCTCCAGGACAGCGGACGCAGGCAAAGAAACCGGCTCTGGCTATCAAGCGCCCAATCCTCGATGATCTCGAAGCGACGAAGGATCAGCGGATAAAACCACGGCCGGTCGAAGTGGAACAGGTGGAATCGGTCGAGTCGTTCGGTGACGCGGTCGAGGTCGTAGCGCGCCGACCCGGGCACGAAGGCCACCCAGAGCAGGAACAGGCCACCGGGCACGAGTACCCGGCACACCTCGTCGAGTGAACGATCCAGGTCAAGCACGTGGTCGAGGCTGGTTGCACAGACAACCGACTCGAAACAGCGGTCCGGCCATGGAATGGCTTCACAGAGTGCACGCCGGAAGACGAAAGGGTGCTCATCAAACGGCGGAAGCGGATCGATTCCGGCGCACCATTCAGGGGGATGCCGTTCGAGGTAAACCGGGACGGGCTGCGGGCCGCAGCCGACATCCAGCACGCGACCTCGCAGGAGCGGCTGAACCCACTCGGCGAACGCCTCCGCACCGGGGTTGGAAGGTACACTGAGGCTCGCGCAGCGGCGTTCGGCGACCGCGTACTCCTCACGGTTCTCTTCGAAGGCCTCGCGCCACACCTCGAACGCGCGCGGCGCACGCGTTCGTAGCGATTCGAGCACGGCCTCGATGGACCGATCGTCGGGAGCCGCCACCGGCGGGAATCCCTCGGGCGGCGCAGCAGCGCGCAACATCGCACCCAGCGACGAACGGACGGAAAGCGCCCACCGGCGGCGATCCACACCTGCTGCCGCAGCATGGGCATCGAGCGCGGATTGGACTTGGTTGAGTCGCCTTTCGTCGGACATGTCGTCTTGGTGGATACTAGGAGAGGATCCCACGGCTGGGCGGGTCGACGAACTCCAGGGTCCACGTCGCTCCGTCAACCCCGGGCGCTCGGCCCGCACCGGACGAAACGGACGGGATGGTCGAACAACGTGGCCAGCGGGCGGCCAGGTCGCCGCACGCCTACGCGGAGCGCGCGTTCCCAAAGGCTCATCGGGTCGACGTAGAAGGCCGTCTCGGACTGGTGGGTGCGCGAGGGAAACACCCCGACGGTCACGTCGAACTCGCCGTCGCCCAGCATGAGTTGGTCAAGGCACAGGTCGAATGAGGAGGAACCCACCGGGAACCGGCCCGTGCCGACGTGATGAGGCTCAGCGCTCAGCCAACTGGTGGCAACAACGCCATCGGCGCGCGTGAACTTGATCCAGACCACCGGATCGACAACTTCCCGCTCGCACCGAACCCGAACGCGGAACACCACCGACGCCCCTTGGAACGCGGTCGACATGGGCGTGCCGTCGGCGGACAGAGCCTCGATCCCCTCGATGGACATCGGACCGCTCCCTGACCGCGCCCCGCGCTCCGATTGCTGGATGCTCAGGGCGGAGACAGCGAGGCACTCGGCGTCGTACACGCCAGTCACGCTGCCCGGGTCACCGTCAAGCGCAAGGCGGCCATCGCGGAAGAGGATCGCGCGTCGACAGAGCCTTCGCACCAGGTCCGTGCTGTGGGTCACGAACAGCACGGTGGCACCGGAGTCACAGATCTCCTTGACGCGACGGAGCGCCTTGCTCACGAAGGCCGCATCACCTGCCGCGAGTGCCTCATCGACGATGAACACCTCGGGATCGACGCTCACCGCGGTCGAGAAGGTCAGCCGGGCCTGCATGCCGCTGGAGTACGTCCTGAAGGGCTGGTCAATCACGTCGGAAAGCCCGCTGAAGTCGATGATCCAATCGATCTTTCGACGCACTTCGGCCCGAGTCATGCCCAGATAGAGCCCCCCGAGCAGGATGTTGTCGCGGCCGGTGCTTTCCGGGTGGAACCCGGTACCCAGCTCGAGAATTGCGCTCACGCGCCCGTTGACCGAGTACCGCCCCGATGACGGGCCCATTGTGCCCGCCAGAATCTTCAGCAAGGTGCTCTTGCCCGCACCATTGCGGCCGATCAGGCCCACGGTCTCGCCGCGCGAAACCGAAAACGTCACATCGCTCAGGGCTTCCACCAGCCGGTGCCGCGGGCGGCGCGTGATGGCCTCGAAGAGCGGGTCGATGGGCCTTCGGTACACGCGATAGTGCTTGCCCAGAGCAAAGGTCTCGATCGCCCTGGTGCCGCTCACAGGCACTCCGCGAACGCCGGTCTGGCGCGGCTGAAGAGTGCATGGCCGAGCAAGGGACCTGCCACGGCCACAGCGGCGCTCGCCATCCAGGCCCAAGGGTGCACCACGGCGCCGTGGAACCCAGCGTCCTGGAAACACCACAGTATCCAACTGAAGGGATTCACCGTAATGATGGGCCTGAAGGCGGTCGGGACCGCTGCGGGATCGTAGACGATCGGCGCGAGGTACGTGGCAACGAACATCACCAGCGCTGCGACGTCCTTGACGTCCCGCACGAAGACGCCCGCCGTCGACAAGACATACGCGATCGTCAGCATCCATCCCACGAGCAACACCGTGGCGGGAATCAGGAGCAGCATGCCGACATCAAGGCCGCCGCGGAACCCGACCACTGCGACAACCCCCGCCATGGAGATCGCGAACGGCACGAGCGCCGCGCACACCGACTTGGCCGGCAGGACTTCCGCCGGGAAGACGGTCTGCTTGAGGACGCTCCGGTTGGCGGGACCGAGCACGACGGATCTCGCAACGATGTCCTGCAGCGCAAGCCAGGGCACCAACCCCACGAGGATGTACGAGGCGTAGTCGCGCCCCTCGGGCGGCGCGAGCGTGAGGCGCGCCTTCAGCACCACGACGAAGAGGAACAGGTACACCGAAATCTGCACCACCGGAACGATCACCGACCAGACCGCGCCGAGGGCCTGCCCTGCCGTCCGCTCCAAGACCTCACGGCGCGACAACTCCAGCACCAGACGGCGGTGGCGCCACAGTGCAACATGCAGGCCAAGAGCCTCATTCACCGACATGCCCGACCTCGCCTTGCCGCTTGGAACCAGATGCCACTTCGTGCTGCAGGAGCCACTCCTCAAGGTGGAGGAACGACCAGATCAGCAGCCTACGGTTGTGCCTCCCCTCCAGATGGTCCTCGAGGAGTTCCCGGATGACGGCGGCGTCCAGGATGCGGGCGAGGCGGCAATCACCGCTGAGCAGTGCGGTGCGGACATACTCCATGCTCTCGCCACGGAACCACGACGCGTCCGGCGCCGAGAATCCCTGCTTCTCCCGCTCGACGACCTCCCTCGGAATGTAGCGGGCCATCACCGACCGCAACAACGTCTTGCCATCGGCGGTTCGCTGGAAGTACTGCGCGGGCTTCGAGCCGGCCCGGTTCTCATCGATGCGCTCGACCGGCCCGAGGTTCCGGACCTTCAGCCGCACGGGCATCCGCATCGCGAAGTCGACAAGATCGTTGTCCAGGAATGGAAACCGGGTCTCAAGGCCATGAGACATTCCCAGCTTGTCTTCGACGGTCAGCAAGCCATGCAGGAAGGTCTTCGCCTCCAGGTGCAAGGACAAGTTGACATAGTCCTCCGGGCGATTGAGCGTGGAAGGCCGCTCGGAGAAGACGTCACGGAAGATGTCACGCGTCCAGACGTGGCTGGTCCGGGACGCGACTGGTGCGAAGAGCCTCCTCAACGAGGCGTTGGGCAGCAGCCGCTGCCAGTACAGGTAGTAGTCGTCCACGAAGTGCTCGAAGTCCCTGCTGCCTGCCACGCGGAGGTACCGCCAGGGATAACCGCCGAACAGTTCGTCGCCACCCGTACCGGCCAGCACCACACGATTGAACTTGCTGGCCAGCCGCGACACGTACCAATTGGGGTAACTCTGTCCGACGCGCGGCTCCTCGAGCGCACGGACGACCGATGGCATGCATCGCTGCATGTCACCGGCCTTGAGGACCATCTCATAGTGCTCAGTACCGAATCGGTACGACAGGGCCTCGGCGGCCCGGCGCTCGTCGAAGTTGAGCTCGACACCCGAGGCCGAGCTCAGATCGAAGCCGCAGGTGAAGGTCCGCATCTGGGGAAGGCGCGCGGCAGCGATACCGACGATCGCTCCGGAATCCATGCCGCCGGACAGGAACGCACCGACGTCCACATCCGACACCAACTGCCTCTGCACGGCCTGCGTGACCAGCGCATCGAGCTCCTCCGCCCAGTCCCCGTCGGGCCGATCCGAAGCCTCCTCCTGGAACCGGAAATCCCACCAGCGGCGGACACGGCAGCACCCCGTCGCATCGACGACGGCGAGGCAGCCAGCGGGAAGCATCCGGATCCCATCGATGAGCGTTCGATCGGTGAAGATGTTCTGGAACGTCAGGTACTCAAGCATCGCCTCGAGGTCGATGTCGCGCCCAATGCCCGGCATGGCCAGGATCGCCTTCTGCTCCGACCCGAACGCAACCACGGCCCCCTGATGGGTCCAGTACAACGGCTTCACGCCGTACCGGTCACGGAAGAGCGTCAGCTTTCGCTCCCTACGATCCCAAATGGCGGCCGCAAACATGCCGTTCAGACGCGAAATCGAATCCTCACCCCACCGGGCAAACGCCTCAAGCACCACCTCGGTGTCACTACCTGACCGAAAGACGACACCATCGTCCGCCAGTCGCTTTCGGATCTGCTTGTAGTTGTAGACCTCGCCGTTGTAGGTGATGACGTACCGCCGGTCAGCCGACTCCATCGGCTGCGACGCGGCCTCCGTGAGGTCGATGATGGCCAGCCTTCGGTGCGCGAGCCCGCAGGGACCGTCGACGAACACTCCCCTCCCGTCGGGACCACGATGCGATACGGCCTCGCCCATCATGGACACCGTGCGCCGGTCAGCGGGCGTGCCGTCGGTCGTGAGGTAGCCCGCGATGCCGCACATGATCCGGTGCCCGAGGGCTCAGGCGTTCGAAACTCCGCCCACGGCCAGCCGCTTGGCGCGAAGGGCATCTCGATCGGCGTTGCGCCAGTCAATCAGACTTCGCAGGCCCTCCTCAAGGTCGATCGACCAACGGAAGCCCAAGTCCCGGGCTGCAGCTTCGGCTGAGCCGATGCGGTTGGTGACGAAGGTGAGTCCGGCAGGCTCGTACTGGATGGTCAGGTCGCTGCCCACGAGCTCAAGCAGCAGTTCGCTCAGTGCCTTGATGGAGGTGCCGATTCCGCGACCGACGTTGTAACAGCCGCCGGATGCGTCGGACTGCATGGCGAGCACGTTCGAACGCGCGACGTCTCGGACATGGATGAAGTCGTACTGCTGCGAGCCATCACCATAGACCAGCGGCCGATGTCCGTTCTCGATGCGGTCAAGGATCTTGTGCATCACGGCGATGTAGGCACCCTTGTAGTCCTGGCGTGGACCGTAGACATTCATGTACCGAAGTCCGACCCAAGGCAGCCCGTAGCGATGGCCCAGGCTCTTGAAAAAGTGCTCCCCAGCGATCTTGCTCGCGCCGTACAGGGTGAAATTGTTGTAGGGGTGGTCCTCGGTCATTGGGAGTTGGAGGGCGTCGCCGTAGACCGAGGCGCTGGAGCTGTACACCACACGCTTCACCTTCTGCTTGATGGCTGCCATCGCGACGTTGAAGGTGCCACGTACGTTCACGTCGAACGCGGTATCCGGATACTCGTGGCACTGCAGGATCCACAGGGCAGCCAGATGGAACACGCCGTCCATCCCTTCCATGGCCTTCTCCAGGATGTCCCGGTGGAGGATGTCTCCTCCGTGGGGGAAGATCGAGACCCGCGGATCAGCCAGCGCATGACGGAGATTGTCCATCGAGCCTCGGAAGAAGTTGTCGTAGATGACGATCTCCGATACGTCGGTCGACAGCAACTCGTCGACCACGTGACTGCCAATCAGTCCGGCTCCCCCGATCACCAGGATGCGCTTGCCATTGAGGTTCATGATCCCTTGAGGATAGCAGCCGACCCTGTGCCGATGGGGGCGCGGCAGGGTTGGGCACCGGTCGCCGATGACCCCCTAGACTCGAGCCATGAATGAAGGGCAGCCCGCTCCCGAGGGCGTGGACGAATGTTCCGACCGGCTTCCGCGCCGCTGCGACGTGCTGGTGATTGGTGCTGGAATCGTCGGCCTTGCGACAGCGCACCGACTCTCGGAGCGCCACCCCGGCATACGCATCGCCGTCGTCGAAAAGGAGCGCGCGATCGGCCTGCACCAATCAGGGCGCAACTCGAACGTCATCCATGCCGGCGTCTACTACAGGCCAGGATCGCTGCGTGCTGCTCTCTGCAGGCGTGGGAAGGAGCAGCTGGAGCGATTTCTCTCCCAGCACGGCATTCCGCACCTTCGGTGCGGGAAACTGATCGTGGCAACGACGAACCGTGAGGTATCCAGGCTGGATGACCTGGCGGGCCGCGCCGCGGCCAACGGCGTGCGGGCGATACGACTCGACCGCGAGGGGGTGCGAAGCGTCGAGCCGGAGTGCGCCGGCATCGCGGCGCTCCATGTCGCAGAGTCCGGTGTCACCGAGTATCCCGCGGTGATGCGTCGGCTCGCGGCGCTGATCCGCGAACGGGGCCACGCGATCGTCACAGGGTGCCGAGTCGAACGCATCGTCGAGCACAGTGAAGCCTGCATTGCAGAGACCGATGCAGGAACCTGCGAGGCTGGCATCTCAGTGGCATGCGCGGGACTCCATTCCGACCGCGTTGCGCGGCGGTCCGGCATGCGCCCGCCTGCGCGAATCATCCCCTTCAGGGGCGAGTACTTCGAACTGGCTCCACACGCGTGCCACCTGGTGAAGGGACTGATCTATCCGGTGCCGGACCCATCGCTGCCGTTCCTGGGCGTCCACCTCACCATCACTGCAACAGGCGGTGTGGAGTGCGGACCGAATGCGGTGCTGGCCTTCGCCCGCGAGGGCTACCGCTTCGGCGACGTCAACGCCCGCGACCTGGCGGAGACCATGGCCTACCCCGGCTTCTGGAGGCTGGCGGCCAAGCACTGGCGAAGCGGACTCGCCGAAATTCGCCGGTCGCTCGATTCGGGACGGTTTTGTGCAAGCCTCCAGGCATTGGTTCCGGCCATCCGGGCCGAGGACCTGCGGCCGGTACCGGCCGGCGTCCGGGCGCAGGCTGTGGGGCCGGATGGCGCGATGCTCGATGACTTCCTGATCGAGCGACGCCATCGCATGGTGCACGTCTGCAACGCCCCGAGCCCAGCAGCCACGGCATGCCTCGCCATCGCCGACGCGATCATCGACCGGCTTGGCGACGTCCTTCCACCCGCAAGAAGGAGTGGTCGCGACAACTAGCCGACCACCGCCTCTACCTCAGGGCAGGCGGGATGGTAGTCGCCGACAAGGGGTGACAGCGGCGCATGACGGATCGCCTGCACCATCTCGATCGATGGCCGCGCGTCGTCAAGTCCATAGCCGCGACCGGCCAGGATCTCGCGGTAGCTGACCGAATGCAGATCGGTGAAGCCGTCGCTGAACTCCAGTTCGGAACCGTCCACCGATATTGCACGGAAGGTCCGTTGCCCCTTGGCGCGTTGGGCCGCCGGCAGGTGATCTGCGTTCACAGAGAGGAACCAACGCACGCGAGCCCGCTCCAACTCCAGCACCCCCGCGGCACAGTCATCTTGGCGGCGATGCACCACCGACGAGCGCATTGGCCCGAAGATCCAACCCAGCATGTCGAAGAAGTGGACGCCGATGTTGGTGGCGATGCCGCCCGACTTCTCAACATTGCCCTTCCAGCTGCGGTGGTACCACTTGCCGCGCGAGGTGATGTACGTGACGTCGATGTCCGCCTTGCGGGCTTCCGGGCCTTGGCCCGAATGGCGATCACGCAGCGCTCTGATCGCGGGGTGGTGGCGCAACTGCAGGATCGTGAAGACGCGCCGACCGGTCTCGGATTCGATCGCCGACAGAGCATCAACGTTCCAGGGGTTCAGGACGATCGGCTTCTCGCAAATGGCGTGGGCACCGTTGCGGAGCGCCATGCGGATGTGCGCGTCGTGCAGGTAGTTGGGCGAGCAAATCGTCACGTATTCAACGCCTTGCCCGCTCCGATGCAGCTTGTCCAAGTGACGGTCGAAGCGCTCCGACTCCGTGAAGAAATCGGCGTCGGGAAAGAAACTGTCGATGACACCGACGTTGTCGTGCGGGTCGAGCGCCACCAGAAGGGTGTTGCAGGTGTCCTTGATGGCGCGAAGATGCCGCGGCGCAATGAAGCCCGCGGCACCGATGAGGGCGAAGGTGGATGAGCCGGGATTCGACGCGGAGCCCATTGGCGGATCGTACACCATGACACGCCTTGGGCATCGCGGCGCGGTGTACGCGGGGAGTGAGTCATTTCACCCTTCCCCCGGTACCCCCTTCGGATTCCACCATCGACTCCCAAGACAAGCGGACCAAGCGTGGGTGCCAACTCCATGACTACGGCGAATGCAAAGGGGCGGCTCTTCGGCAGCTGACCGATTCGTTCGCGGAGTTCGTGGCCCGGAACCGGAAGATCGTGACGCCCGCCCTGACCGCCGAGCGGGATCGGCTCGGGATGCGCTCGGACGCATGGCGCAGAATGACCCCGATGCGCAGGAGTTCCGTGGCCTGATGGCCAGCATCAAGAACGACGCGGTTCGACTGGTTCGGCGACCGCCGGCCTGAGACCGCG
>JBEGMG010000037.1:0-4622 GCA_041183165.1 Actinomycetota bacterium
AGGTGGTCGATGACCTCTGCTTCGTCAAGAGCCTGCACGGCTCGAACCCCGCGCACGGAGCGGCGCTCCTCAAGATCCACACCGGCAGCGAGAACTTCGTGCGTCCGAGCATGGGTTCGTGGGTCACCTACGGCCTCGGCAGCGAGAACCAGGACCTGCCCGGGTTCATCACGATCAGCCCCACGCTCGGCCACGGCGGCGTGAACAACTATTCCAGCGCGTTCCTGCCCGCGGCGTACCACGGCACGCCCTTCGGCAAGACCGGCATTCCGTCGAGCCAGGCGCAGTTCGACCACATGATGGCCGGCGTCCCCGGCGACGTTCAGCGTGCACAGCTCGACCTCCTGCAGCAGCTCAACCGCGAGCACATGGAGCGCGCGGGCGGCGGCTCCGCGCTCGAGGGCCGCATCGAGGCGTTCGAGCTCGCTTTCCGCATGCAGGCCGCAGCGCCCTGGGTCACCGACACCAAGGGCGAATCTGCGGCGACGCTGAAGCTCTACGGGATCGACGAGAAGAACACCGAGGACTTCGGCCGCCAGTGCCTGCTCGCGCGGCGCTTCGCCGAGGCGGGCGTGCGCTTCATCCAGTGCACGCATTCCTACAAGTGGGACCAGCACGGCGACCTGCGCAAGGGCCACACCCAGAACGCGAGCGAGGTCGACCTGCCGATCGCCGGCCTGATCCGCGACCTCAAGAGCCGTGGCATGCTCGAGGAGACGCTCGTCGTGTGGGGCGGCGAGTTCGGCCGTACGCCGGCGTCGCAGGGTGGTGAGGACGGCCGCGACCACAACCCGCACGGCTTCACCTGGTTCATGGCCGGCGGCGGCGTCAAGCCGGGCTTCTCGTACGGCGCGACCGACGACTACGGGTGGTACGCCGAGCGCGACAAGGTGCATGTGCACGACATGCACGCCACGATCCTTGCGCTCATGGGCATCGATCACGAGCAGCTGACCTATCGGCATGCCGGCCGCGATTACCGGCTCACGGACGTGCACGGCTCGGTCGTGCGTCCGATCATGCAGTGATGCCCGTGCGGGCGGGGTTCATCACGTGCCCAGCCTTGACCATCATTCGGTGCGGATCGGCCGATCCCGTTTCGCCAAGCCCTGAACCCGGTCTATCGTTGACCCATGCCCACGACGCTCGTCCTGGCGCTCGCCCTGAGTGCCACCGCATCCCTGCCACCCACCTGCACCGTCGACGGCGTGGCATTCGAACTCGTCGCCGGCCATGCCGAGCCGGGCGTCGCCCGGTTCCGCTGGGCGAAGCACCCCGAGCGCTCGATCACGCTGACCCTGGTCGAGCGTGACGGCTTCATCGCCGGTTCGGCGCTGCTGCCCGACGGTGTGCGCCGACAGGCCCTTGGTCCCGCGGATCACGCGATCACCTGGATCCCGGTTCCCGAGGATGGTGAGCGCCCGTGTGCGGGTGCGGTCGACGGCACCGCCATCGCCGGTCCGGCGCCGCAGGACGGCTCGCTCGCGGGCGGATGCTCCGACGGCAACCGCGTCGATGTGCTCATCCTGACGACGCCCGCCGCACGCACGCAGGCCGGGGGCACGAACCAGCTCAACGCGCTGTGCGACCTGGCGGTGGCGTCCTCGAACACCGCCTACATCAACTCGGGGCTCGCGGTGCGTCTGCGCAACGTGCTGCGCATGGAAGTGGACTACGTCGAGCAGGGCTTCTCCAGCGACCTGTCGAGCTTGGCCGGCGAGGCCGACGGCCTGCTCGACGAGGTCCATGCGATCCGCGACGCGTGCGGTGCGGATCTCGTGGCGCTGATCAGGACCAGCGGCGAGTACTGCGGCATCGGCTACCTGATGCCGTACAACGACCCAGGCGCATCGGGCACCGGGTTCAGCGTGACGGCGCAGTCGTGCCTCGCGAGCCAGACCTTCGCGCACGAACTCGGGCACAACATGGGGTGCTGCCACGCCAACGGTGATGGCGGCGGCTGCACGAGCGGTGGCATCTTCCCGTACAGCGTGGGCTGGCGCTTCAACGGGACCAACGGCTCGCTGTACCGGACCGTGATGGCGTACTCGCCCGGTTCGCGCATCGACCACTTCTCCAATCCGAACGTGAGCTTCCAGGGCACGCCGACCGGCGTCGAACCATCGACCGATGTGCAAGGGGCGCACAATGCCCGCAGCATCGGTGAGACGCTCGCCGCCATCTCGTCCTATCGGTGCGAGGTGCCTGAGGCGCTGCTGGGTGACTGTGACGCCAATGGTCGCATCGACGTGCTCGATCGTGCACAGGGCCGCGCGAGCGATTGCGACGGCAATGGCCTGCTCGATGCGTGCGAAGTGTCCACGCAGGGTGCCTGTGCGGTGCCGGGCCTGTCCGGCTGCACCGGTGGATTCCTCATGAACGCCCCCGGGGGGCAGTGCTCGGCCGGGGAACTCTTCGGCCGTTCGGTGGCGACCGATGGGGTCCGGTTCGTGGTCGGGTCCCCGGGCGAGAACACGCCCCAGGTTGATTGCGGGCTGGCCGAACTGTGGCGCATCGTGAACGACCGACCCGAACGCGAAGCAACGCTGCGCCACTCGGGTCCCCTGACCAGTGACCAGGCGGGAACGTCGGTGGCGATCCTCGGCAACGACGCCATCGTGGGTGCACCCGGCCGTGATGCCCCCGGCTTCAACAGTGCCGGCTCGGTCTACGTGTTCCGGAAGAACGGCACGACCTGGTCGCAGGTGCAGGTCCTGCTGCCTGCTTCACCGACCGTCGGTGGGCGCTTCGGCAACTCGGTGGCCATGTGGGGCGAGTGGCTTGCCGTCGGTGCTCCCGGGGACGGCTCCGCCCCCGTGGGCGCTGGCGCGGTGCATGTCTTCAGGCGGCAGTCCAACGGGACGTACGTGCTGAACGACGTGCTCCGACCGACGATTGCCTTCGTGCAAGGCTATTTCGGATGGTCGGTCGGGATCGACGGATCGGTCCTCTGCATCGGGGCTCCGTACGCGTCGGCCGGGGCCGGCGAGGTCTGGGCCTCGGTGCTTGAAGGCTCGTCATGGTCCACGCCGCAGCGCATCGGATCACCCCTGGAGACGATCGCCGATGTCGATGCCCGTCTGGGCTGGTCGGTGGCGTGCACCGCGGACGCCGTGATCGCGGGTGCGCCCCAGCAGGGCGATCGCCAAGGCGCGGTCTTCAGCTGGCGCCGGGTCGATGGTGCCTGGCAGGCAGGGCCGGTCCTCTCGGGACCCACGCAGCAGGGATCCCGGTTCGGCCACGGCGTGGCGATGTCCGCGGTGCGCGTGCTGGTGGCACAGCAGGACTTCGCGACCCTGGCATCGGGCGTGCGCGCGTACGAGTGGCCTGTCGGCGGCACGCCTGCCGAGGTCGGTCGCGTGAGCGTCGGCGAGAGCGTGGCGATCGTGCGGGATCTGGCGATCATCGGCGCAAGCGAGTCGGTCGAGTCCGCGACCATCACGGGTGCGGCACGGACGTGGCGCTTCGTCACCGACTGCGACCAGGACGGCGTGGGTGACCGATGCCAGATCGCGCAGTCCGGCGGCGATGCCGATGCCAACGGCATCCTCGATGCGTGCGAAGCCGTCATCGGCGACCTCGACGGCGACGGACTCGTGAATGGAGCGGACCTCGGTGTCCTGTTGGGCAGCTGGGGCACCGCAGGAGGCGACCTGAACGCCGACGGCGCGACCGATGGTGCCGACCTGGGCATCCTGCTCGGAAACTGGACGGGCTGACGCCCGCCGCGCGTAGCCTGCACGCATGATCGCTGCGCTGCTCCTCCATGCCGCCGTGCTCGCTTGGCAGGAGCCGGCGCCGGACGAATCGAACGCGGCCACCTGGTACCGGCGCGCGCACGACCAGCGCCTGAGTGACGACGATCGCCTGTTCCTGGAGAACGAACTCGTCGATCCCTCGCAGTGGCGGACCTGGGACCCGGCCTGGGTCGCCCGGGCCGAGGGCATGATCGAGGCCCTGCGGCCGACGATCGATGCACTGGCCCGCGCCGCCGCGGCCGACCGCTGCGACTTCGGCCTCGACCGTTCGGCGGGCATCGGCATGCTGCTGCCGCACCTGGGCCATCAGCGCCAGGGCGCGCGCATGCTCGCAGCCGCGTCGCAGTGGGCGATGAGCCGCGGTGACATCCGCGAGGCCGCGCGGCTCATCACGCTGCAGACGGAGCTCGCGCGGGACCTCGTCGGCGACCGGGTCATGATCAGCACGCTCGTGAGTTCGGCCGTCGGCACGCTGTCGGCGACGAGCGCACGGGACCTGCTTGATCTTGGCCTCGTGGATCCGGCGACGGCCGGCGCACTGGCCGCCACCTTCGCGTCGATGGCGGAACCGTCGGCGCTCGGCTGTGCCGAGGCCATGCGCGGCGAGATGGAGCTCATGCACGCGAGCCTCAAGGATGCGGAAGCGGCGAAGCAGGCGCTGGCGATCGCCGATCCGCAGACTCCCGTCGAGATCGCCGACGACGAGTCCATCAAGCGCGAGCTCGAGGTGATGGACGGCTTCTACGTCCGCGCGGCCGCCGCCTTCGAGGAAACGGATCCAGCCAAGGGACGTGCGATCCTCGAAGGCCTGACCAAGGAACTCGAGGGCCTTCCCGACGGATCGCTCGCGCGCACGCTCATGCC
>JBEGMG010000038.1:0-2787 GCA_041183165.1 Actinomycetota bacterium
TGCTGATCAACAGCACGCCGTACCTCGGCCGCCCGGCCTGCATCCACTGCCAGCACTGCATCGGGTTCGCCTGCCCGGTCGACGCCAAGAATGACAGTGCCAACACGCTGCTGGCCCGAGCGCGAGCGACCGGCCGGATCGAGGTCGTGACCGATGCCATGGTGGAGCGAGTCGACACCGTTGGCGGACGCGTCGTAGGCGTGACGTATGTCGACAGCGATGATCAGCGCCGGAGCGCGCGCGCAGAAGTGGTGGTGCTGGCCGCGGGCGCGATCGAGACCGCCCGTCTCATGCTGAACTCACGATCCCCGGAGCATCCGCGCGGGCTGGGCAATGATCACGATCAGGTGGGCCGGAACCTTCAGGGTCACTACTACCCCGGTGCTGTCGGCCTGATGTCCGAGACCGTGCACGACGGCATCGGTCCGGGGGTGACGACGGCGATCACGCAGTTCAACCACGGCAACGCCGACCTGATCGGTGGCGGCATGATCGCCGACGAGTTCGTGGTGCTGCCGATCATCTTCTGGGCGCGCAATCTGCCTCCGGATCTGCCCCGCTGGGGAGCCGAGGCCAAGCGCTTCATGCGCGACAACTACACCCGCGTGGCGCGTGTGATGGGTCCGGTGCAGGAGATCCCCAGTCCCGATGCGCGCGTGACGCTCGACCCGACCGTGCGTGACCGCTGGGGTATCCCCGTCGCGCGGCTCTCAGGCACGACGCATCCCGAGACGGTGCGCACGGCCACATTCATGTTCGAGCGTGCCCAGGACTGGCTGGCCGCGTCGGGTGCGGAGCGGATCTGGGGATCGCCGCCGCGGTTGAAGCTCAGCGGCGGGCAGCACCAGGCCGGCACCTGCCGCATGGGCGATGACTCGGTGACCTCGGTGACCGACCGCTGGGGCCGGGTGCACGGCCACGACAACCTGTACGTCGCCGATGGCTCGGTGCACGTGACCAACGGCGGCTTCAACCCGGTGCTCACCATCATGGCGCTGGCCTTCCGCACGGCTGAGCACGCCGCCGAGGCCTGGTAGCGATCCAGGGATCGGCCTTCGAGGTGCTGACGAGCGGCAATCGTGGCGTCCGCGTACGAAGGAACGTAGGCTCCCCTTGTGAAGCGCAGAGCGATGGTCGTTGGCACGGCCGCCCTTGCAGTCTCGACCTGCCTGATCACGGGCTGCGGCGCCGTAGGCGGGTCCGGGCAGAGCCCGGGGCCGGTCGAGTCGGCGAGCGACTCGGGCGAGCTGGCCTACGCCGGGGTGGGTCCCTGCCCGCAGGGGCCTCCGGCATCGGGATTCCTCAATCAGGTGGGCGACCCCGAGAATGACGGGGTCGTCGGCACGGTCCGCAACGAGACCTCGGGCACGATCTACGTGAAGAGGTCCAGCGACATCTGCTCGGTCGCCCCCGGCCAGCGCGCCGCCTACGCGGAGAGCCTGACCGCCGAACTCAAGATCCGCAACGACGCCACCAAGCGGTCCACCTTCGTGGAAGTCGACGTGTACGTCGATGACCCCAACACCGGCTATCCGACGGTCAAGGTGGTCGGAGTCACCATGAGCAAGTCCCGGGACCTCCCCTGCAGTGTGTCGGCGTACAAGAAGTCCGTCTCGCTGTCCGAGGGCGACACCCAGGAGGTGGGAAGCATCGGCGCAGGCACACTCTGGGCGCAGCGGCACGACGACAACAAGAGCGTGGCCCGCGAATGGACCGGTGTGGACTCGTGGGCGGTCAACGACTGGGCACGCATCGACCTGATCGTGAAGCCGGACAACATCTGCGAGTGACATTCGAAAGGCAAGGGCCCCTGACCGCGATTCTGTAGGTCAGGGGCCCTTGCCTTTCGCCTTAGGCCTTCTTGGTCTCCCAGAAGATCTCGGAGATCTCGTCGATCTTGCCGAGCAACTGGTCGGCCACGGCGACATCGACGGTGCCCTTGGTGCCACCGGCACCGGCGAGCTTGGTCGCCTCGTTGAAGAGCTGGTTGAGGTTGGGGTACTTCTCGAAGTGCGGGGGCTTGAAGTAGTCGGTCCACAGCACCCACAGGTGCTCCTTGACCAGGTTGGACCGTTCCTCCTTGATGGCGATGGCGCGCGCCTTGAAGTCGGGGTCGTCCGAAGCGTGGTACTTCTCCATGCACGCCTTGACCGACTGGGCCTCGATCTTGGCCTGTGCGGGGTCGTAGACACCGCAGGGCAGATCGCAGTGGGCATGGACCGTGGTGCGCGGGGCAAGCCACGCGGTGATCCGAGTGAACATCTTTCCTCCGTCCGGGGCGCTGTGCGCTGTGGCCTCCACCCTAGTCCGGGTGCCCCAGGGCGGCATCAGGTGCTCGGGCATGATCCAGGCATGGCCCGCCTGCCGTGGTTCCCCGTCGCCGTCGCCGGCGACTCGATGGAGCCGACGCTGCGCGCGGGCGAGTGGTGGCTGGCTCGGCGTACCCGTCGGGTGAGGGTCGGTGACGTGGTGGTGGTCCGCCAGCCCGAGCAGGGTGACCTGCTCACAGTGAAGCGCGTCACACGCCTCGAAGGGGCTAAGTGTTGGGTCGAAGGGGACAACCCGCCTCGCAGTCGGGACAGCCGCCACTACGGTCCGGTCGACCAGGAGGAGATCATCGCGCAGCTGGTGGTGAGGTACCGCCCTCTACCGCCCAGGCGCATCCCGCGCCTCGGTGGTTGACTACCTCCCCATGAGCGACGAATCCTCGACCATCGATCCTGCCTTCCCCCTCCATAAGGGCGGCAAGATCGAGGTACGCCCGACCGTGCGCATCCGTGATCGCGA
>JBEGMG010000039.1:0-4254 GCA_041183165.1 Actinomycetota bacterium
CGTCCACCCGGTCCGAATCCACCGGGGCCGTGACCGCCCGGACCGAATCCACCCGGTCCGTGTCCACCCGGTCCGTGTCCACCCGGGCCCCGCATGCCGGGCTCCCCCCGACCCTGCTCGCTGCGACCCTCGCCGTCCATGCCGCGCGACGGGGTCGAGTCGCTTGCCGACGGGCTAGGCCTGTCATTCGCCGCCAGTGCGACTGCAGCACCGGTGAAGGCGGCTGCCCCCAGCGTTGCAGCCGCGACGATGGCGGCGATCCTGGTCTTCGTCATCTCGTTTCCTCCATCTCGCGAGCCGGCGGCCCAGGCGTGTCTCGCCTGTCACGTGACGGCTCGCCCCCATCCTGTGTGCCGTTTGTGAGGTCCCCGTGCGAGCGATGTTCGGGACAGGTAAGGATGGGAGCCATGGCCGGAGGCGTGATGGGGTTGCTCTTCCTCGTGGTGGGCGTGGCAGTGATCGGCGGTGCCGCGCTCCTCATCTCGGGACGATGGCGCGATGGCCTCCCCGAGGTTGCCCCGGAGGGCACGGAGCCCGTCGGCATCCCCCCCGACGTGCCCATCGGTGCCCTGAGCGCCTCGGACATCGAGGATGTCCGTATCGAGCAAGCGCTGCGTGGCTACCGGATGGAGGACGTCGACGTGCTCGTCGACAGGCTCACCCTGGAGATCCAGGCGCGCGACGCCGAGATCGATCGTCTCCGCGGTACGAGGGCCGACGAGGGCCCCGCCGCACCGTGAGCGGCCCCGTCGTCGGGGACGACGGGCTGGCGCGCTGCCCCTGGGGCGACGCGCCGCAGGACTATCGCGCCTACCACGACACCGAATGGGGGCGCGCCGTCCACGGTGACAGTGCGATCTTCGAGCGCCTGTCCCTGGAGGCCTACCAGGCCGGACTCTCGTGGCTCACCATCCTGCGCCGACGCGAGGCCTTCCGCGCGGCGTACGCCGACTTCGACATCGAGGTGGTTGCCGGTTTCGACAGTTCCGATATCGAGCGCCTCGCCGCCGATCCTGCATTGATCCGCCATCGGGGCAAGGTGGAAGCCGTCGTCGGCAACGCGCGCCTGCTGAGCCAGTGGCGTGCCCAGGAGGGCGAAGGGGTTCTCGACAGCCTCGTGTGGTCGTGTGCGCCTCCGACTCAGGTGCCGCGCACCTTGTCGGAGGTGCCCGTGCAGACGGCGGAGTCAGTACGCCTGGCCCAGTTGCTGCGTCGGCGCGGCTGGCGCTTCATCGGCCCTACATCCGCGTACGCCGCGATGCAGGCGATGGGTGTCGTGGACGATCACCTCGAGGGATGTCACGTCCGCGGGAGTGCGACCCGGCCGTCGGGGGAATCATCGGATAGGGGATAATGGAGCCTTCTGCTGCACGGAAGGGGACACCATGGCTGCCATGAAGCCGAGGACCGGTGACGGTCCCATGGAGGTCACCAAGGAGGGCCGTGGCTACGTCATGCGCGTGCCCCTCGAAGGCGGTGGCCGCCTCGTGGTCGAACTCAATGCAGCCGAGGTCAAGGAACTGGGCGAGAAACTGATCGCGGCCATTCCCTGATCCGTTACACCCGGGCCCCTGCTCTCACGGAGAGCCGGGGCCCTTGCCATGCGCGGGGTGTCGGGTCTAGGGCCGGTGCACGGCGAGGACCACTCCCTCGCCCACGGTCATCACGCTCGCGGTCCACTCCGGATCGTCCCGCAGGTGCTGGACCAGATCATGTCGGCTCGCCAGCATGCCTTCCGTACCGAAGACGGGGGTGATGACGATGCTTCCGCCCGGGCTCAGCAGGCGGTGCGCCTCGGCCAGCAATGCGTGACCGTCTTCGCCCTCGGCCTCGGTGCCGGGGCCGATGACGACCACGTCGTAGGCACCGTCGCTCAGTCGAGGGAGCACCGCGCGGGGAGCTCCGGCGATGGTGCGCACACGCGTGTGGCTCACACCCATCCGCGTGAAGGTGTCCCGCGCTGCGGTCTGCAGCGCGGAGTCCGGATCGACGGTGGTGAGCGTGCCCTCTGCGGGAAGCCCCGCGAGAATCCAGCCGCCGGTCACGCCGGTGCCGGAACCGACCTCGACGACGGACTGGGCCCGCGTGGCCGCGACGAGGGATCGAAGGAGGGCGCCCACGGCGCGACTCGGGACGGGTGCGCCCATCTCGCGGGCACGGCGTCGGGCTTCGGCGACCTCGGGCGGCTCCTCCGCCCAGTCGTCGGCGTAGGCCCAGGTGAGCGGGCTGGGGGGCAGGCTGGCGTCGGTCACGTGGGCAGCCTAGGGCCCCCGACGATCGACAGGGACTGCCCCTGTCGGGCTGACCCGCCTCCTCACCGTCCGGGATGGGACCATCGGTGCGTGACCCCGGCCCAGCGCGGCCCCCTCAGGGGGGCCCACATCGCCATCCTGGCGGTCGTCGGCCTGGTCGCCGCCCTCGTCCTGGGCCTCCTCGGCGGCGCAGTGGGCCTGAGCGTCGCTGCCCTGGCGGACCGCGAGCAGGTCGCCCCGGTCACGGCGACCGGATCTGACCGCGAACCCGTGCTCAGCGGCCCCGAGACGATTGCGGGCGTGGTGCGAGCGACGCTGCCCTCAGTCGTCTCCGTCGTCGTTGACGCGGGCGCTGAATCCGGCTCGGGGTCAGGCTTCGTGCTGCGCGGTGACGGCTACGTCGTGACCAACAACCACGTCATCGATGCGGCGGTCGTGAATGACGGGGCCGTCGAGGTCGTGCTCAGTGACGGTCGCCGCCAGGGTGCCGAGATCATTGGGCGCAATGTGAGCTACGACGTCGCCGTACTGCGCATCGACGATGAGGCACTTCCTCCTCTGAGCGCGGGCGATTCCTCGGTGTCCGTGGGGGATTCTGTCGTGGTGATCGGAGCCCCGCTGGGCTACGACTTCACCGTGACGACAGGGATCGTGAGCGCTGTGGATCGGCCGGTGACGGTGGGGGAGGCCGATGACGCCTCCTACATCAGCGCCATCCAGACCGACGCCCCCATCAACCCCGGCAATTCCGGTGGCCCCGTGATCGACGGCGAAGGCCGCTTCGTCGGTATGGCGTCGTCGATGGCGACCCTCGCCCGCGCGCCCGGCACCGGCAGCATCGGCCTGGGGTTCGCGATCCCTGCGCGCGCCGTGGTGCGCATCGCCGAGGAGATCATCGCCACCGGCTCCTCGCGTACGCCCATCATGGGAGTCACTCTCGACCCGTCCTTCGCGGGACCCGGTGCTCTCATCGACACGGTGACCCCCGGCGGGCCCGCGGAGAGCGCAGGCCTTCGCGCCGGTGACGTCATCCTGAGGCTCGCGGGGCGCGACGTGGGCGACGCTGACGAGCTCGTCGTAGCGATCCGGGATCGCGTCCCCGGTGAGGAGGTGCCCGTGGAGGCCCGCCGAGGCGACCGAGCCTTCGATACGACGGTCGTCCTGGGGAGCCGGGAGGACCGCTGACCGCGGGCCGCGCGGGAGCCGGGGGGCTCGGCGTACTCTGACCTACGTGTTCGACATCGGGCTGGGCGAGATCCTCATCCTCGCGGTGCTCGGCCTGCTCGTCTTCGGGCCCGAGCGGCTGCCTCGCGCCGCCGCCGATGCCGCCCGCACCTTGCGCAACGTGCGCGCGATGGCGAGCAATGCGCGCAAGGATCTTGCCGACTCAGCGGGTGTCGATCTCTCGGGCGCGCAGGATGCGCTGCGCGACCTCCAGGACCTCCACCCCAAGCGCATGGTGGCAGGAATCTTCGATGACGACGCGGCGGACACTGCGCGCAAGCCGTCCTCAGGGTCGTCGTCAGGTGGCGCCTCGGGTGGGGCAGGGTCGACCTCCGCGCGATTCGATCCTGACGCGACGTAGTCGTCCGCTACGCACGACCCGCCGGCGAGATATTCAGCGGCACTCCCGTGAGCCCGCGCGGCTTGCGCGCGAGTGTGGTGGCGAGTTCGATGAGCGACGCCGCGGCCGGCGACGACGGATCAGTGAGCACGAGAGGTGCGCCCTGGTCACCGCCTTCGCGTAGGCGCACGTCGAAGGGAATGCGCCCGAGCAGGGGCACCTGTGTGCTGAGTCCCGCACTGAGTTCCTCCGCAACGCGCGTGCCGCCGCCGATGCCGAAGAGATCGATGGGCTCGCCGCAGTGGGGGCACGGGAAACCGCTCATGTTCTCGATCACGCCGACTACCTTCTGATGGGTCTGACCGGCCAGCATTCCTGCGCGGACGGCGACCTCGGCTGCGGCCGCCTGGGGTGTGGTCACGACCACGACCTGTGAAC
>JBEGMG010000040.1:0-4739 GCA_041183165.1 Actinomycetota bacterium
GGATCGTTCGCCGTGAGCCTGGCCACCAATGGATCGAGGCCAAGCAGTGCCTTGCGCAGCGCCTTCGGAGAGGTGGCACGGCGCTTGGCGATGTCGTCAATCCGTGCCGCATCCTGACGCGACAAGGCGTCGAAGGCAGCACTCGGCGGGATCGGTGCAGTGGGAGCCCGTCGGGTGCGTGGGCCGTTCGAGGCCGACGAACGCTCGCCGTCTGCAGGCATCAGGCGCGGCACGCAGCCGCACATCAACTCGCCCAGGACGATGCCGAGCGCGAACACGTCGGCGCGTGCGTCGCACACGGCCAGGCCGCCCTCCCATTGTTCCGGCGCCATGTAGTCGGGCGTACCCATGCGATGCGCGGCACCCGACGGGGTCAGGCGCCCCGCATCGCCGACCGCACGCGCCAGCCCGAAGTCGATCACGCGCGCGTGCAGCCTGCGGTCCACCGGCTCGACCAGGATGTTCGCCGGCTTGAGGTCACGATGGATGATGCCCGCGCCGTGCGCGGCGGCGATCGCCGCCACCACCTGCCTGAAGAGATCCAGGCGCTCCCCGATCCCGAGTCGGGCCAGGTCCGCGGCAACGGTGATCGCCGGGCCGTGGACCAGCGGCATGGCGAACCACGGGCTTCCGCTCGGGTGCATGCCGGCATCGCACGCCGTGACGATGCCGGGATGGTGCAGCCGTGCGAGCAGGGCTCGCTCCCGCTCGAACCGTGCGAGCACGTCCTCGCTGTCGAGTCCCGGTCGCATCAGCTTCACCGCGTGCGTCGGACCGGAGCCGGCGCCGCCCTTGCTTGCGGCGAAGACCTGCGCGACCCCGCCCTCGCCGAGGACCTGGATCAGCGTGTACGGGCCGCACGACAGTGCCCGCCCGAGTGCTCCTTGCCGGAGATCACGGCGCACGGAGCCGAGGAGGTCGTCGAGCGTCGGCTCGGGCGGTTCGTCGGTGCTCATGGCGTGGACCTGATCCCCAACCGTGAAGCCAATCGTCGCCGGGCCTCGCCGAGTTCGCGGTACGCGGTTCGCTGGCTGATCCTGAGGACCTCGGCGACCCGTGGCATCGGCATGTCGAGCAACGTATGCAAGGCGAGGACCTCCATCATCCGGGGATGCACTGCCGACAGCTGCGCCATGTGACCGAGCACTGCTGCGGTCGCGTCGGGGAAGGCAGCATGGTCCTCCACGCTGGTCCGGCGGTCGCGGCGGCGGTCCGCCGTCAGTTCCGCATCGATCGTCAGCATGCGCGAACGTCCACCGCGCTTGGTTGCCCGCCGGAGCTTGGCGCGATCCGAGAGTGCCTGCGCCATGAGGATGGTCGCGAGCCCACACAGATGCTCCTTCCCGGTCGGAAGATTGCGCTGGCGCATGAGCCGTACGACCGACTCAGCCACCAGCGAGGTGGGCGAGCAGGTTCGTGCCATCCGCCGCGAGCGCAGCTCACGGACCGCGATTTCCCGCAGGCGGGGGTAATTGCGGTTCACGAGTGCATGCAGGGCCTGGGCGGGATGCCGACGGGGGCGCTTGGATCGCGGTGTGGTCGTTCGTTTCGTGCTCATGGGTCGGCCCTCTGCGCAGGGGAGGTGCCTTCCGGGGCTGGATCGGTCCGGGGCGCCGTCGGAAGCGAAGCCATGATCCCGCGGATCCACTCCGTCTGCGGGTGGGCTTGTCCGAGCGCATCGATCTGATCAGGCAGCAGGGCCTCGAGGCTGGTGCGCGCTTCATCGAAGCGACCGAGAGCGACGAGGCACTCCGCGCGGAATCCACGAAGGTGGAGCACTGAGGGACTCGAACGGCCAAGTGACGTCAGCATGCGGGGCATCGCATCATCGGCAACCCCGAGCGCGCCCGAGGGGTCGCCGGAGCGCAGGAGCGCGACCGCAAGCTGCACGTGCGCGCGAGTGGTGCCCGGGGCTGCGGGGCCGATGGTGGCGACCCGATGTTCCCAGGCCGAGCGCAGCATGGGAACGGCCCGGGCGTGGTCGCCGGACTGCGACAGCACGGCGCCGAGTTCGCGAAGGGCACCCGACGTTTCCGGTGACTCCGGACCGAATGCAGCGGTGCGCCCGGCAACGGCCCGCTCGAGCAGCGTCTGCGCCTCGCTCAGTCCACCCTGTTGGGCCACGATCGTCCCGAGGTCCACGGCGATCTGCCAGTGCGATGGTTCGTCGGCGGCTCGTGGTGCTGCGATCCCCCAAGCCTCACGGAGGCAATCCGCCGCCTGATCGATCTGGCCTTGATCCCATGCAAGCAGTCCGCAGAGGTGCAGTGCGTCTGCACGGAGCGGATCGTCGGGTGACAGCAGGGACCGTCTCGCTTCCGAGGCCCGTTCGGCGAGCCTCTTCGCACGATCGAAGCGGCCGAGCGCCCGCCAGCGACGTGCCAGCTCCAGGTCCATGTCCGCTGCCACGAGCGGGATGTCCGACAGGTCCTCGGCCACGCCGCGCTCCATGGGCTCGAGCAGCCACCGTTCGATGACCGCTTGCCCGACGTCCGATCGGTTCACCTTGGTGACTTCGCCGAAGGTCGACGTGAGCAACTCGCGCCGACGTTCCCGGTCGGGCTCGTCGCGCACCAGGACGTCGCGGTGACGGTTCAGGACATCCTGCACGATCGCCGCCCCCACGAAACCCGGTTCCAGTCCCTCGAGGACCTTGGACTGCAGCATCGCGACCCGCCGGGCCTCGTCTGCACGCCGATCCGCTCGGCTTCGGGCATCCGCCTCGCGAAGGGCGAAGATGGTCGACACCACGGCGGCAGCGACGAGTGCCGCCAAGGCCAGGCTTGCCGCAACGACCTGGGGCCGATGCATCCTCGCGTAGACGCGCGCCCGGTACGCCAGGGTCCTCGGTCCGGCTTCGAGCGCGGATCCCGAGCACCACGCACGTAGATCCTTGGCCAGGGCGGCCGCGGACTGATAGCGATCATCTGGATCTGCCGCCAGGGCCCGATCGAGGATCCATCCGACGTCACCCTCCACGGCGGCACGAAGGGCTTCCGGCGTCGTGCCACGAAGCCCCGAGAGTTCGGCTGCATGCTGATCGAGGACTCGCCTGCGGTCGATGGTCTCGCCGCGCCTGAGCGCAGCCAGCGATTCGGCGCGCGTCAGCGTGGTCCCGTCCGGCGTGCCTGCCGGCGGCGTACCGAGCATCAGTTCGTGCAGGATCGCTCCCAGTCCCCAGACGTCGCTGCGGGTGTCGGACGGTTCCCGGCGCGCTTGTTCCGGGCTTGTGTAGGCAGGTGTCCCCACGAACTCGCCGAGCTCCGTGACCGCTCCGGAGTCATCGCCCTCCAGAGCCTTCGCGATGCCGAAGTCGATCACCGATGCAAGGGGCTGTCCGCCCTCATCCCGTCGGACCAGGACGTTGCCGGGGGTCAGGTCACGATGGAGGAATCCACGTCGGTGCGCATGCTGCACGGCATCGCACGCCTGAGCAAGGAGAGCCGCCCGCTCCGCGAGCCCCGCGCGGCACGCATCGCATGCGGCGGTGATCGGCCGACCATCCACGAACTCCATGACGAAGTACGGGCGTCCTCGCGGCGTGAGCCCGCCGTCGATGGCCTTGGCGATCGCTGGGTGATCGAGTCGCGCCAGCGCCTGCCGTTCCTGGTGGAATCGAGCGACGACCGTTTCGGAATCCATGCCCGGCTTGAGGATCTTGACCGCCACGACCTGCCGGAAGGGCTCGTCCCTCGTGGCCTTCCAGACGGTTCCCGCTCCGCCTTGGCCCACCACCTCGAGGAGCGTGAAGGGGCCCACGCGTTCACCCGGCGCCTCGCGGTGCGCTGACGGTGTCTCGCCATCCGGGGGGCGTACGAGGGACATGGTCCGGCGGAGGGTACGGGCTGGCACCCCGTCGGGAGCCGGGCCGGCGTCCATGGGGCGTTCGTTGTTTGCAGGGGCATGTGAGCCCGGTGGAATTCTTGAAACTTCGTGGCAGGGTTGTCCGGGCGTTTCCCGTTCAGCCGTGGGGGGGTGATCCTGTCCCGCCGCGTGGCGGGGTGGTCGTTCACGCCCCGTCGACTCCCAGATCGGTGGAGACAAAGCATGCCTCGCCAAGCCGCACGCGCGACACTCGACCTTGCCTGCCAGCACCCGGCCAGCATCTCGGATGCACAGGCACTCGTTCGGAGCCGAGGTTCGGTGTCCCGCCTCGGGCGCCCATTCCAAGGTTTGGCCCTTGTCATCGCGCCGCTGGTGCTTTCGGCTCCAGCGGTCGCGCAGGTTCAGGCCGTAGGTTGGGGAAACGACTACGTTGGAGCAATCGAGGTGGGCGGGGACCAGTTGGTTGGGTGGACCCAAGCTTCCATCGGCAGTTACCACGTCGTGGGGCTCCGCGCAGATGGATCCGTGGACTGCTGGGGAAGCGGCCAAGGCCCGGAGGTCCAAACGCCATACAACTGGGGGCAGTCGTTTGTTCCCGCAGATCTGGGCCCCGTGGTGCAGGTTGCCGCCGGGGGTAGGTTTACGGTGGCACTGCGTGCCGATGGGACGGTCGTGACGTGGGGCTGTCTTGGATACGGTTTCTGCGATGGCCTGATCCCCGAGCAGGGGCTCACCGGCATCCGACAGATCGAGGCAGGAAACAATGGCGGGGTCAACATCAAGTTCGATGGCTCCGTGGTCTGCTGGGGCTACATCGCCGATCCGCCCGTTGACTTGGGACCAGTGGCGACCGTTTCGGTAGGCGGCGGCCACAACGTGGCGCTAAGGGTCGACGGAACCGTTGCGTGCTGGGG
>JBEGMG010000041.1:0-2950 GCA_041183165.1 Actinomycetota bacterium
CTCCCGTGCAGGCGTGACACCGCCGAGACCGTCGGCGAACGGCCCATATCCCGTGACTGCCCGCAAGGGCGAGTCGAGGCTTCTTCGCGACGCTCGCTGCGGCACGCTGCCGGGGCGATTCATCACGCTCCTGCATGCATGAACGTCATGCACACCGAGGATCTCTCAGGAGGCCTCTACTCAAGCAAAGATCGCTGGCGTTGTCATCACAAAGGTGACGGACGCACAACTCACGCCGGCAAGTTCTGTCACTTATCGTGGTGACAAGGTGACATTAGAACGATCCGCCAGTGCCGTGCATGACAGCAATGCCGCACGAATTGACGAAGTGACACTATGGACAACCCGATTCTCGATGGCTGGTCAGTGGACGCTCAGGCACTGCTTGAGTCAACGGAGGCTCAGCAACTCTGGGAGCTCTTGCGACGAAAGGGCAAGTCCTTGAGCCTTGCACAGCTGCAGGCACTGTCGGGACTCGCTGCCGGGGAAGTCCAGCGGCTTGTGGACATGATGGTCGCGCTCGGCATCGTTCGCACCGTCAAGGCCGATCGTCGACGGAAGTCTCCCGCATTCCGAGCGGTCGGGTCGAACATCGTGGTTGGCTACCGCGATACGGATATGTCGCTGGTACGAAGACTCTGGGAGATCCAGTCACGGGCACGGGCGCGATTTGCGGAGATCTCCGATCGCCTCGTCGACCCTGAACTGCTGTCACGTCGAGGAATGAGGTACGCCTATCACGGCATCGAGCAACTCAGCAAGGCCGAGATCCGGGAGCTCCAGCGGCACCTGATGGAGATCGCGGAGATCTTCCGGAGGCCCGTCGATCATCGGCGCGAAGCACGGCATCCCAATGGAATTCTCTATTCGCAGGCGGTTTCGATCCGGGTCGAACCGCTCCTCGAGCCGGTTCTGCCGCTTCCCGAGATCTGGGTCGCTCCGCACTCGAAGCTCGGCGACGACAGCCGGATGCGACGGGGCAGCGCACCGAAGACCGGCCTCAGCGCAAGGGAACGGGAGGTGGTGCAGATGCTTGTGGGCGGCGCCCAACGCAAGCAAATCGCTCATCGGATGGGTCTGACACTGAACACGATCAACACGCTCGCCGCTCGGGCGTACCGGAAACTCGGGGTGCGCACCCAAGTCCAGCTCATCTCGAGGTTCGATTCGCGTCCGAGCCGTGAAGCGGCTGGACATCTCGGCAAGGGGGATCACCTTCGAATCGATCGGAGTCCCGCGCGCACTCGACCGAACGATCCGAGCGGGCATGATCCCGACCAATCACCCTGAACAGCGACCGCCCCTGACCAGGCATCGCTCCCGGCATACCCCGGTCACGACCTCAGAGACATCACCCGGCCGGGAGCGTTAACCAGAGACACCGGACCGAGGAAAGGTCTCTCGATGCATAGAAAGTCAAGCTGGTGAGACCTCCACGACGGTAGGCCAGGCACCTGGCCACGCCACTCCACTGGCCCACCCCGCGAGACCGTGGCGCGCTCAACCCCTTGTCGCAAAACGCCCTACGCACGCCGCAAAACGCGAACGCCCCGGCCGTGTGGCCAGGGCGTTCACTCTTAACCTGCTGGCGCGCCAGTTTCGCGCGCGCCTCTTGAAGTAGCGGGGACTGGATTTGAACCAGCGACCTCCGGGTTATGAGCCCGACGAGCTACCAGGCTGCTCTACCCCGCAATGCGAACCTCGAATGGTAGCGGAAGCGCCGGCGCTGTCAAGCGAGGGAAATCCCGCTCAATGCTCGGCGTGCTTCTTCGGCCACACCACGCTCGCCATCATGCTGCCGCCGATCATCGCCACGATGAACGCGAGCGACCAGCCGATCGGGAAGTGGCCCTCCCACGCCGCGGGGTACCACGCGACCGGCAGCGTCATCTTCAGGCCGACGAACACCAGCACGATGCCGAGGCCGTACTTCAGCAGGTGGAACTTGTCGTGCGCGCCCGCAAGCAGGAAGTACAGGCTCCGCAGGCCGAGGATCGCGAACACGTTGCTCGTGAACACGATGAACGGCTCGCGCGTCACCGCGAAGATCGCGGGCACGCTGTCCACCGCGAACACGATGTCGCTGACCTCGATCATGCACAGCGCCACGAAGAGCGGCGTGCCGACCCAGCGCAGCGCCTTCGCGCCCCCGTCCGGGCCGCGCGCCTCCTCCTTGACGAAGAAGCGCTGCCCGTGCATCGCGGGCGTCAGCGGGACCACCCGCCGCAGCAGGCGGAGCACGGGGTTCTTCTCGGGGTCGGCCTCGCGCTCGGCGGCGAAGATGATCTTGATCCCGGTGAAGACCAGGAACGCCCCGAACACGACCACCACCCACTGGTACTGGATCAGCGCCGCGCCCAGCGCGATGAACACGGCGCGGAACGCGAGCGCCCCCAGGATGCCGTAGAAGAGCACCCGGTGCTGCAGGCTCGAGGGGATCCGGAAGAACCCGAAGATCACCACGAACACGAACATGTTGTCGACCGACAGGCTCTGCTCCATCACGTAGCCCGTGAGGAACTGGAGCGCGACCTCGTTGGCCGCCTGCTGCGGCGAGTGGAAGCCCGCCGCGACGATCTCCTCCAGCCGGTCGGGGAAGCGGTGGCCGCAGTACCACCACAGCCCGCCGCAGAAGACCAGCGCGAGCGTCATCCACGCGATCGTCCAGCCCGTGGCCTCCTTCATGGAGACCGCGTGCGCCTTGCGGTGGAACACGCCCAGGTCGAGCGCCAGCAGCACGAGCACGAACGCCGTGAACCCCGCGTAGAAGCCCCAGTAGTCCGCGAACGGGAAGAGGAGCGATTCGGCGAGGGTGGTGGTCATTCGTGTCCGGTGCCCCGGGGGGCGGTGGCGCGGCGCGCGCGGGCCGTCACAGGCCGCGCGACGCGACGTACCTCATCATGTCGACGCAGCGCTGCGAGTAGCCGGCCTCGTTGTCGTACCAGCTGAC
>JBEGMG010000042.1:0-7883 GCA_041183165.1 Actinomycetota bacterium
TGCCGTCGTGCAGGATCGCGCCGTAGGGACCGACGCTCGCTGCGACGAGTGCCTCGCGGTCCGCCACCGCTTCCCGGGCGACCTCCACCGACGTGCGCAGGGCAGCATCGGCCTGCGCCGATGTGCGGCCCGCGTCGATGAAGCCTTCGCGCGACACCTGGTAGCTCGCCGTGACGACGACACGGGCTCCCGCGTCAAGGTAGGCCTGGTGCACGGCATGAATTTCGCCGGGATCGTCGGCGAGTATGCGCGCAGACCACAGGGCATCGCCGAGCTCATGGCCCCGACGCTCGAGCTCGGTGGCTAAGCCGCCATCGATGGGAAGGACGCCGTCACCGAAGGCGTCATCGACGGTGATCAGATGTAGTCCTCGAGCGGCGCGGGAGTGAGTCCCTGGGCCCGACCCAACTCGAGGATCTTCTCCAGGCCAACGTCGAGGCCATCGACCCAGTGCAGGAGCACGATGTCGCCGGCCTTGATGGGGGGCTCCCAATACTCGACGTCGTTGTCGTCAGTCACGACGACGTTCCACAGCACGATGCGATTGATGCCGCACTGCTCGGCGTACTTCAGCACGTCGGGATCGTCGGGGCCTGCACCATACGGTGGGCGAAGCATCCATGGCCGATAGCCGAACTGCTCCTCGAATCGATCCTGCGTCTCGCAGATCTCCCACTCGACATCGGTCTTCGGATCGTTGAGAGCGCCATGCACCATGGTGTGGTTCTGCACGGAGCCGCCGTACGCCGTCGCCGCCTCGAAGTAGTCTGTCTTGTCGCGCACGGCGTACTCGGTGAGGAACGCCGTCACGGGAATCTGATAGCGGTCGATGACCTCGCGCACGGCGGGCGAATCGACGAGCCCATCGTCGATCGTGATGAAGAACACCGGGTCATCCGTCTCTACCCAATTGAGGACTTCCACATCGCTACTGGCGAGATTGACGTCGCTGCGCCCCGACTGCCCTTCGGCCAGGGTCTCGCTGCCCATCTGAAGGGAGTCGTCCAGGGCCGCGACGTAGGAGTCGTCGTCGGGACCGGTGAGCGGAGCTGAGAAACTCGACGCAGGGGCGCCCGAGGGATCGGCCGAAGCCGTCGGAGAGGACTCGGTTGCCGAGGCCGGCTCCGGGGAACCGGTCAGCGACCCGACCGCGAAGCCACCGGCGCCGGCGGCGACGAAGGCTATGGCGATCACCAGCCCCGGGAGGAGCCCGGGGGAGCGCCCAGCGTTACTCACCCTTCGACGATACCCGCGCCTCGCTCGCGAAGCCTGCCGCGACAACGATCTCGTGGACGGGCAGGGAGGAGTCGGCCCCGATTCCGGGAGCCGAGGGCGCACGCCCCCTCTCCACCAGCGCAGCCCCCAGGGCCGCGACCATCGCACCGTTGTCGGTGCACAGGCTCGGCGGTGGAATGCGCACGTCGAGGTGGTCGGCCCGCTGTCCGAGCATCGCCCGCAGCCGGGAGTTGGCTGCAACCCCGCCGCCCACGATGAGCGTGCCGATGCCGCTGTCCTCGCAGGCTCTCAGCGCCTTGGTGACGAGGACATCGGCGACCGCCTCTTGGAAGGCCGCTGCGACGTCGGCCGTGCGAATCTCTGCGCCGGCCCCCTCTTGCGCTCTGAGCCACCGCACCACCGCGGTCTTGAGGCCCGAGAAGCTGAAATCGAGGCGGTGCTCCGCATCATCGCGTGGCGACGTGAGACCGCGCGGGAAGTCGATGGACGCGGGGTCGCCCGCGCCAGCCACTCGATCGATATGCGGTCCGCCGGGAAAGGGCAGACCCAGGAGCCGAGCAACCTTGTCGAACGCCTCCCCTGCCGCATCGTCGAGTGTGGCGCCGAGGGGCGTCACATCGAGGGTGACGTCATCGACTCGCAGGAGCGACGTGTGACCGCCCGAGACCAGTAGTGCGATCGCAGGCTCGGGGATGTCGCCGTGGACAAGTCGATCCACCGCAACGTGAGCAGCCAGGTGATTCACGCCGTAGATCGGACGCTCGAGGGCCACCGCAAGGCCCTCCGCCGCACTGACGCCGACGAGGAGCGCGCCGACGAGGCCCGGGCCCGAGGTGACCGCGATGGCATCGACATCACTCAGCGAGATGCCCGCCTCCGTCGTCGCACGGTCAAGCGTGGCGTCGAACGCCTCCAGGTGCGCCCGGCTGGCAACCTCGGGCACGACTCCGCCGAACCGTGCCTGCTCATCGACGCTCGATGCGACGGCATCGGAGAGCAGCGTGCGCCCGCGCACCAGGGCGATGCCGGTCTCGTCACATGACGTCTCGATCCCCAACACCAGGGGTTCGTGATTCATGGCCGCCTCCTGCGCATGATGAGGGCGTCCTCTCCCGGGCCGTAGTACGACGACCGGCGCGCGATCACCTCGAACCCCGCTGACTCATACAGGCTGACAGCCGGTGCGCCTTCGGCATTCACCTCGAGAAGTACCTCTGAGCACCCACTCCTCTCCGCTACGCGCAGTAATCGACCGAGCAGGTCACGTCCTATGCCGCGGCCTCGACAATCCGCATCGACGGCAATCGTCTGGATGTCCGCTGTAGGTGGGCGCACCATCACGCCGGCATAGGCCACCGGGCGACCCGCAAAATCCACGACCAGGTAGGTGCGGTCACCTTGGGCCAGCTCCGACCAGAATTGCGCAGGCGACCAAGCGGTGGCCGGGAACACCGACTCCTCGATTGCCATGACGTCAGGGATGTCCCACCAGCGCATGGGCCGGGCATCATTCACTGTCACGCCGGCACCGCATCGGGCCGTCGCAGGTAGAGCGGGAGAGCAGGCAGGAGCCACCGATCCTGCGAGGCAAGATCCGCGAGGAGCGATGCCGTGGGAACACCGGAACCATCCGCCGCATCCTCGGGCCACTCGCGATCATCCGGGAGTGACTCACCCGCTGCGATGCGCTCCAGCACGAGCGCGGCAAGGTCGGCGGCCGAAGGCCGGACTGTCACATCGACGCTCTCGACATCACCGACGACGAGGCCGTGCCGCGGATAGCCGGGGTCGGGCTGGATGAGCGGCCCATCGATTCGCACGCGTGATCCGTCGTACGCCGCCCACGCCACCTCCACGCGCCGGGAGCGCGTCACCACCGTGAAGGGACCCTCGTCGTGTCGCGCTCGCGCGATGACGTCCAGGCTCATGGCCCCGACGACCGGGATCCCTCGGGCGTGGGCGGTCGCCCGCGCGAAGGCCACTCCCACGCGTAGCCCGGTGAAGGGGCCCGGGCCCACACCCACCGCCAGGAGACCCAGGTCGGCCGGCGTAGACCCGGAGGCAACGAGCACATCGCGCACGAGTCGCGGCAGCACCTCGGCGTGCCGCCGCGCATCCATGTGCGAGGACTCCGCGAGCACATCGCCGTCGGGCGCGACGAGGGCGATGGTCGTGAGCGCTGTCGAAGTATCGAGGGCGAGGACGAGCACGGGGACACCCTAGGCCCGTCACCGCCCTGGTGCGGCCGACCTCATCGTCGTCGCTCGATCACAATGCACCTGGACTGACGAGAGCAGCCAGGGAAGCGTCGTTCCAGCGAGAGCCGTGGCCGGTGAGGGTCGCCTCTCGTCCATCGCCATCGACGACGAGCGCGATCTCCAGATGGCTGTCCGCAAGATGCTCGACTCGGCCGGCACCCCACTCCACCACCGTCACCACCCCGGCCAGGTCGAGGTCGAGGTCGTCGATTTCCGACGCCGTGCCCAGCCGATACGCATCGACATGGAGCAGGGCGACACCCTGGTCACCCGCAGGATGCAGGCGTGCGATGACGAACGTGGGACTCGTGACCGCGCCACGCACCCCCAGGCCCTCTCCGAGGCCGCGCGTGAGTGTGGTCTTGCCGGCACCGAGGTCGCCCGTGAGAACGATGAGATCACCCGGCCTCACGTGTGGGGCAAGCCCGCGGCCCCAGGACAGCGTGGACGCAGCATCTGCGAGGTGGATGCGCTGGCGCACCATCAGCCCACGCGCTCGACGAGTGTCCGCAGATGCTTGTTGACGTCATCGACGGCCTCGAGGGTGAGCATGTGGCCGACTCCCGGGAGGATGACGAGCTCAGCCGACGGCGTATGGCGCACGATCTCGTAGCTGTGGCCCACGGGCGTGAGCAGATCCGAAGTCCCCACCATCACAAGCAGGTCGCAGCGATCGAGGACATGGAGGGCGTGGACCTTGTCATGTCCCTGCAACGCAGGAAGCAGATCGGCCAGCACCTCGAAGGGGGTCCCGTTGATGAGATCCGCAACGATCCGTGTGCCATCCGGCGGCACCGTGGACCCGAAGGCGTAGGCACGAGTGATGAGCAGGCCGAGGTCACTTGAGGAGCGCCGAGCACGCTCGATGAGTCCGGACACCGGGCCTTGCGACTCCAGGGCCGCACCGATGGAGGGCGCAACGCGGTGAGCAAGCCGCGCAACCGGACGCGGCAGTCCCAGATCGACGTCCGCGATGCCACCGGCAGAGGTAGCCAGCAGTGCCACGCCGCGCACTCGATCGCCGAACAGGTCGGGTCGCTGATCAGCGAGAGCCATGATCGTCATGCCACCCATCGAATGACCCACCAGGACGACCGGCCCCTCGGGCGCGACCGCATCGAGCACGCATCCGAGATCTGTGCCCAGTCGTTCGATCGTGGTGCCAGGTCCACCGCGCTCGGAGCGACCGTGGCCTCGCTGGTCCCAGAGCACCACGCGAGCAATGCCGCGCAGAGCCTCCCGCTGGCCGGGCCAGGAGTCCAGGGACAGCCCGTATCCATGCGAGAAGATCACCGTGGGGGCGTCAGCCGAGACACCCTCGCTTTCCACGACCACATTCAGGGCGACACCATCGTCGGTGACTACCTCGCGAGTTACTCCCGTCGCCGACTCGATCCCCACGAACTCTCGGGTCTGCAGGCGGCGAGTGGCGATGCGTTCAGCCAGCGCACCCACGGCCACGCCGGCCGCGAGGATGCCAAACGCCGCGAGGCCCTTGGCGCCCCTCCCCAGATCGGCCATCCTCACCCCTCGACGTAGCGACGCGGCACGCGAGCACCCACACGCGTGACGATCTCGTAGCCGATGGTGTCATCCCATATCGCCCAATCCATCGCCGTGGGTTCACCGATGTGACCCGGGCCCCACACGATGACCTCATCTCCCGGCACCACAGGGTCATCCCCCACGTCGACGACGACCTGATCCATCGCGATGCGGCCTACGATCGGTCGCTGCTCCCCGGCCACGTGAACTCGCGCCCCCTGAGCGGTGCGCGGCAGCCCATCGCCGTAACCGAGGGGGACCAGCGCCAGCGTCGTCTCCCGGGGAGCGCGCCAGGTGAGGTTGTAGGAGGCGCCGTGACCGCCGGGGACGCGCTTCGTGGCGGCTACCGCCGCACGCAGGGTCATCACCGGTTGGAGTGGGCCCATCGCTATCGCAGGTCCCGGAGCGATGCCGTAGGCGGCGATGCCGAGGCGGACAAGGTCGAAGCGGGTGTCGGGCCGACTGATCGCCGCCCCGCTCGATGCCAGGTGGCGCACCTCCGGTCGCACGCCCATCCCCTCGGCGACGGCGAGCGCGCGCTCGAATGCGTCTATCTGCTCATCCGTCTCCGGTGCGTCGGGGATGTCCGCGCTGGCTAGGTGAGACCAGATGCCCACGATCTCGATGTCGGATGACGCAGCAGCCGAGGCAAGCAGGTCCGGCCAGACGTCGGGGGTGCATCCTCCCCGCCCGAGTCCGGTATCGACCTTGAGATGCACGCGCGCCCGTCGCCCGCAGGCGGCCGCCGCTGCGGCCACCTCGCGGAGCATGCTCAGGCTCCCGGCGCCAAGGTCCACGTCGCTGGCGATGCACGCCGCCAGGTCGTCGTCATCGGGTGCATAGAGCCACGCGAGGATACGACCGGCGTCGCCTGCCGCGCGCAGGTGCAGGGCCTCTGACGGCAAGGCCACACCGAGCCACGGGATCCCTGCCGCGCGAGCGGTGCGGGCGACCTCCGCTGCGCCGTGCCCGTACGCATCGGCCTTGACCACGATCATGCGCGCGACTTCAGCTCCCCCGCACGCGGGTCCCGAGAGGTAGTCGAGATTGGCGCGCAGCGCTCCCAGGTCGATCACAGCCTCAGCGCGCTTGCTCATGTCACGCCTCGCCACCGCGACGCACCAGGGCGATCGCATCGGGGAGCGCATCGATGATGTCCGGAGCGGTCACCGGTCGCCCGCCGCGCGCTGCCAGCCTTCCCGCGAGTCCATGCAGGCCGACCGCGGCCGCTGCGACGCTCGTCGCCGTGTCGTCATCTACGTCGCCGCGGGCGGCGGCCCCGGCCAGCAGGGCAGCCATGAAGCCGCTGAGCACATCGCCGCTCCCCGCGGTCCCCAGGTCCGGCGTGCCCCAGGTGTCGACGTACGCCACCCCACCCGGCGACGCGACGACGGTGCCCGGCCCCTTGAGGACGACGATGGCCCCGAGATCTCGGGCCGCCTGACGGGCCCTGCCGAGCCGATCCTCCGCTGCGCCCTCGCCCACGGAATAGCCAAGGGCCGCGAACTCACCCTCGTGCGGCGTGATCACCGTGGGACAGCGCCTTGCCGCAAGCTCGGCCCGAGACTCGCCTTCACCGAGCATGCGCAGGGCATCGGCGTCGACCACGACCGGTGCGTCCACGGCGAGGACGTCCCGCAGCACGCGACGGCCATCGAAGTCGATGCCGAGCCCCGGGCCCACCACCCACGCGGTGGCGCGCTTCACGGCGGCAGGGGCAGTCGATGCGATGACCACATCCCAGAATTCGTCGACGAGCGCGTGTGCGATCCCATCACCTCGATCAAGGACGTGCACCATGCCGATGTTTCCGTGGCGGGCGCTACCCGTGGCCATGAACGCGGCGCCACGGTAGAGCGGACTGCCGGCAGCGACTCCCGCGACGCCGCGGGAGTACTTGTAGTCCTCGGATCCCGGCTCTGGCACAGCATCAGCAAGATCGATGGAGTCGAGCGCATACAGGTCAGCGTCGGGCAGTGCCCCTCCCAGCCCGATGTCGATCAGGAGGACAGCGCCGGCATAGTCGCGCCCCGGCGACATGAGCAGGCCGGGCTTGAGGCATCCGAAGGTCACCGTGGCATCGGCATCGACCACGCCAGCGGGATCGGCGACTGCGCCGGTGTCCGCATCGACACCCGAGGGGATGTCGACCGCGACGACAAGTGCCCCTGATCGGGCCGCGAGCGCGGCGCATCTCGCGGCATCTGCCCGCAACGCACCGCGACCGCCGATACCGAGGATTCCGTCGATGATGAGGTCAGCATGCTTGAGGGCACGATCGGCAGAGGCACCCGCAAGGACACTGCCTCCTTGACTGCGGAACGCCGCGAGGCCGTCCGCATGGGTGCTCCCACCGAGGAGCACCGCCCCGACGCGCGCACCACGACGGGCGAGTTGGGCGCCCGCATACAGCGCATCGCCGCCGTTGTTGCCGCTTCCGATGAGCAGGACCACGCGCGCTCCTGCGATACGCAGCCCCAGATCGCGCATGAGCGTCGCGCACGCATCAGCGAGGCCGGTCGCAGCACGGTCCATCAGCGCACCCTCGGCAAGCCCCGCCATGACGGAGCTCTCGGCCGCGCGCACAGTGGCGACGTCGTAAACGGGCCTCATGGCGATCCGGCCGGTCCTACTCGACGGTGACGGACTTGGCGAGATTGCGCGGCTGGTCCACGTCGTGGCCCTTGACCGTGGCCATGGCGCACGCGAACACCTGCAGCGGCACGGTCGAGACGAGGGGCTGCATGAGGGTCGGCACCGCCGGCACGCGGAAGATCACGTCGGCATAGGGAGTGACCGACTCGTCCCCCTCCTCCGCGATGACGATCGTGCGAGCGCCTCGGG
>JBEGMG010000043.1:0-4989 GCA_041183165.1 Actinomycetota bacterium
GTACGACGACCCGCACGATCACGACCATGCGTGTGCCGACGGTGGGCACGACGGGCGAGTTCCCCATCGCGCGCGATGACCCCGCCTACGCCTACGACCGCAATCCGTCGTCCATCACTGCGCGGACCAGGACCGTCACCCTGCCGAAGAACCCCACGAAGGCCGCCAAGCAGTCGTGCCTGCCGATGGGTGCGATCGGCGTGGCCAAGAACGGCGTCATGCTCTACAACGCACTCGATGCACGCAACGAGGACGCTCGCGCACATGAGTTGCAGGACTCCTGCGAGGGGCATCCGAATCCCACGGAGTACCACTACCACGCAGGTTCAGCGTGCGTGGTGGGCACGCAGACGAACGCCGGCCCCAACTCCGCGGTCCTCTTCGGCTACGCCTTCGATGGATTCGGCATCTACGTCGAGCGCGACAGCGAGGGAGACATGCTCACCAACGCGGATCTCGATGCCTGCCACGGACGCACGTCCAAGGTGAAGTGGAATGGCAAGGTGCAGAAGGTCTACCACTACGTCGTCACGCAGGAGTTCCCCTACCTGCTCGGCTGCTTCACGGGCACGAACTCCGTCGCGGCGACCGGCCCCTAGGGCTAGCGACGCACGTCGAAGGTGCGCAGCGCCGGCCCACCCGCGGCCATGCGCTCCTCGGCCTCCCGCGCTGCGGCCACAACGGGAAGCACGCCCTCCGCATCGGCGCGACCCAGCACACGCAGGGTCGTGCCGTAGACACCCGCGACGCGCGCCCTTGCCCGGTCCATGTCGAATCCCGGGAGCTCCTCAGCCGCCTGCACGACGCCTCCGCAGTTCACGAGGTAGTCCGGTGCGTAGAGGATTCCGCGCCCCGCGAGCATCTCGGCGACCTCGGGTGTCGCGAGCTGGTTGTTTGCCGCTCCGCACACGGCGACGCACCGCAGGGCCTGAGCCACGTCAGGCGTCAGGGCGTGCCCCAGGGCATTGGGCGAGTAGATGTCGAGCTCGCGGGCGATGAGCTCCTCGGTCGAGCCCACGACCTCGACGTCGACACCCACTGCCGCGATCGCCTCCGGTGACGGGTCGGTGATGATCACGCGCGCCCCCTCCTCCGCCACGAGGTGCTCGGCGAGGCGCCTCCCGACCTTGCCGGCCCCGGAGATGCCGACAACCCTGCCCTCGAGCGAGTCACTGCCCCACAGGTGCCGGGCCACCGCGCGCATCGCCTGCTGCATGCCGTACGCCGTGAGGATGCCGGTGTCACCCGAGCCACCGTGCTCGGGCGATCGACCGGTCGTCCAGGGATTCGTCTCGTGGATCAGGTCGAGGTCCGCCACGGTCGTGCCGACGTCACCGGCGGTGATGTAGCGCCCGCCGAGGGTTGCGATGAATCTCCCCATCGCGTGGAAGAGTTCCGGCGACTTGTCGCGCGCGGGGTCCCCCCAGATGACGGCCTTGCCACCACCGTGATCGAGCCCGGCGAGCGCGTTCTTGTAGCTCATCGCCTCCGACAGCAGCAGCGCATCGGCGACCATCGCATCCTCGTCGGCGTACGGCCGCATGCGGCAGCCACCGAGCGACGGACCGAGTGCCGTCGAATGGATCGCCACCATGGCGCGCAGTCCTGTCGCGGGATCGTGGCCGAAGACCACCTGCTCATGTGTCGATGTCGTCAGGCCCATGCCGCAAACCTAGGCCTAGCCACCCATCGGCATCCCCGCTAGCCTCACGGCATGCCTTCCCTGCCCCGGCTGCTGTCCGTGTCGACTCTGGGCGGGGCGCTGATCGCTTCGCTGCTCGCTCTTCCCGTGGCATCGGCCGCGGCCCCCGCCGCTGACGCCGCCCCTGAGACTGCCGCCGCGATCGATCCCGCACGCGGCACCATCACCTGGGGCGAGTGCCCGGAGGGATTCGACGGCTTCGAGTGCGGCGTGCTCACCGTGCCACTCGACTGGGACGACCTCGCCAATCCCGCCAACGCGGAGATCGCCGTCACGGTGAAGCGAGCGACCGGCAAGCGGATGGGCTTCCTCACCTTCAACCCCGGCGGTCCCGGGGAGTCAGGCATGGATGCGGCACCGGCCATTTGGGGTGAGCTGCCCCGTCAGGTCCAGCAGCGCTTCGATTGGGTCGGCTGGGATCCGCGCGGCGTCGGACTCTCGCAGCCTCAGTTGACCGGCTGCGTGGACACGGAAGCCTCGGCCCGGGCGGCGGCCGACTATGAGCCACCCGCCACCGGCCCTGTCGACTGGCAGGCCTACACCGAGACCTACGTCGCCTACCTGGGCCCGACGCTTGCCGCATGCCTGGACCGCAACAAGGACGTCGCGCCCTATCTGGGGACCTACTACGTCATCCGAGACCTCGAGGCGATGCGTGCGGCACTCGGTGCATCCCGATGGAACATCTGGGGCATGAGCTACGGCACGCGCATCGGCTACCGCTACGCGCGCGAGTACCCCGACCGGGTGCGCACCCTCATCCTCGACGGGGCCTGGTCGCCCAATATGAGCGTCACCTCCTGGATGGGTGCCTCCACGTGGAGCTGGACCACGGTGCAGCAGGTCTTCGGATCGCTCTTCGGCAGGCAGATGGCGGCGCGCCTTCAGCGCGTCATCCAGGGGCTCAACGAGCGCACGATCGTGGAGGACGGAGAAGAGATCACCCGCTGGCAAATCCTCCCGGCGATCTTCAACAATATCTCCTACCAGTCCTCGTACCCGCAGATCCGCGCGGTCATCAGGGCGGCTGATGCCGCGCTCAGGGGCGATGCATCGAGCGGGATCGCCAAGCCGCTCAGCGTCCTCCGACAGCGCAGCGCGCGCGACGCCAGCACGTCGCTCAACATCTTCTTCATCAACTGCCGCGACCTCGCCGGATATCCCACGGTCGATCAGATCGCCCGCGCCGCCTACGTCGCCGATGCCAACCAGTCGGTGCTCGCCGGCCAGGCTGCGATGCAGAAGGGCGCGTTCTGCGCGGGCCTCCCCGAGGACTTCACGTACGGCTACGAACCACTTAATGAGCCCCTCACGCTTCCCACGCCGCCGGTCGTCATCAACTCACTGGGCGACACGCGCACCGAGTACGTCCTCGGACGCACCATGGCCAACTTCATGGCCGGGTCGTCGCTCATCACCTATGACGGCACCCAGCATGTGACCTACCTGCAGACGCCGTCCCGGTGCATCAACGCTGCAGTGACCCGCTACCTCCTGCAGCGCATCCAGCCCGGCCCGCTGCTGTGCCCCTACGCGCCGTTGCCGCCTCCTCAGCCCTCCTGATCCTTCAACCCTGCAACACTTGTCCGATGCGCGTGAGTGACCTCGGCATCACCATCGGCTCCCTGCCCAGCGGCCCCACGGCCAGTGTCATCGACGTACCCGGTGTGGGTGTCGGACACGCGACGGTCGTGTACGACGAGCCGGCCCCTCCGGAGGGTCGTGGCATCGCGCGCACCGGCGTCACCGTCCTCGATCCGGGCGGCGACTGCCTCGCGGATCCGGTCCCTGCCGGCGTCGCGGTGCTCAACGGCGCGGGGGAGCTCACCGGGCGGTCGCAGATCGAGGAGTGGGGATTCACCGAGACCCCCGTCTTCCTCACCTCGACGATGCAGGTGGGTCGTGTCTACGACGCCGCATGCCAGCTCCTCGCGGGCGGCTCATCGACCTTCGGCGAGGCATTCATCCCGATCGTGGGCGAGTGCGACGACTCCTGGGTCTCCAATCCGCGGGCCATGCACGTGTCCTTCGACGACGTGCGCGCGGCCCTTGAAGGTGCCCGCGCCGGCGGTGAATTCACCCAGGGCGCGGTAGGTGCCGGCACCGGTATGAGCTGCCTGGGCTGGAAGGGCGGCATCGGCTCAGCCTCGCGCGTCCTGCCCGACGGTCACGTGGTCGGCGTACTCCTGCTCACTAACTTCGGCTCCTCCGACCGCCTCACCATCGACGGCGTCCACGTCGGTCGGGCGCTCGATCGCAGCGGCATCATCGAGCCGCCCCCGGCCGGATCCTGCATCGGAATCGTCATCACCGACGCTCCCATCGACGCGGCAGGCTGCGAGCGCCTCGCCCGCCGGATCGGCCTCGGCCTCGCGCGCACCGGCTCGGTCGCGACCCACGGATCGGGCGAGATCTTCCTCGGCCTCGCCAACGGCCTGCGTGCCGGCGGTTGCGGCGGTCCGGCCGTCACGGGCAAGGACCTCGACGACTACTTCACCGCGACCGTCGATGCGAGCGAGGAGGCCGTCATCGCCTCGATGATCAACGCGACGACGACGAGCGGCTATCAGGACCGCACGCTCCAGGCACTGCCGCTCGACGAGGTGCGCTCGCACCTGTCCCGGCGCGCACTCACCTAGCGTCCAGGCCCTCCAGCGTCGTGCGTACTAGCGCACCGAGGGTGGGCAGGTGGTATCCGCCTTCCTGCAGTGCCACGGTGGGAAGGCCGAGGGACCCGAGCATCTCGCCGGCCGCGTGGTAGCCATCGAGGGTGATCTCCAAGGGGCTCTCGGGGTCCTCAGCGGCAGCAGCGACTCCCAGCGAGACGACTAGCGCCGTCGCCCCGAAGCGACTCACGCGATCGGCCAGGAGGCGGACGCCATCGAGCCACGGGCCGTCACCCGTCCCGGGGGCGAGCGGCAGGTTCACATTGGCGCTCTGCCCCTCGTGTATGCCGCTCTCGTCGGCGTACCCGGCGTAGTGCGGGAACCATCCCGCACCCGGGTCGACATGGAGCGACGCGTAGAGGACGTCCCCACGCGAGTAAAAGATGTCCTGTGTGCCATTGCCGTGGTGTGCGTCGATGTCGACGATCGCCACGCGCTCGTGACCCGCACGACGCAGAGCCTCGGCGGCGACGGCGGCGTTGTTGAGGTAGCAGGATCCGCCGTACGCGGAGCGCGTCACATGGTGTCCCGGTGGACGGGTGAGGCCGTAGATCGCGCCGCTGCCGACATGGTCGACGCAGGTGAGGGCCACGTCGATGGAGCCGCGCGCGGCCTCCCAGG
>JBEGMG010000044.1:0-3656 GCA_041183165.1 Actinomycetota bacterium
CGGCCAACGCGATCAGGTCTCCCGACGGATCGATCGACGAGCGCTTGACCACACCGATCCCGGGCACGCTGACGATCCGCGCGGGATCGTGTGGAGTGGAGATGCGAACCTGATCGCGCCCTGCGGCGTCGACCGACCCGACGCCCGGCTGCACATCGAAGGCCAGGCTGCCCGCGTCCGTGCCGAACCAGTCGCGCACCTCGCGGTGCGTGACGGTGTAGGCCCCCCGGGATCCACCGGTGGACAGCACATCGCCGTCGGTGCTCAAGCTCCAGAGCCGGTCCGACGAGAGCGGCAGCGCGCCCAGACCCGTGCCGTCCTTCATTGACCACACCCGGATCGAGCCATCGGCCGATGCCGTCGCGCACCGACCGTGATCGAGCGCGACGACGCCCCAGACGCCCGACTGGTGTCCCTGCGCCGTCCACATCCGTACGCCGGTGGACGCATCGAACGCCGTGAGCGCTCGAGACGCCGCCAGCGCCACGCGACCATTCAGCGACCAGGCAACCGCACGCGCCCGCTCGCCGCGCTCGCCGAGCGTGCGGACGGCGCGCGAGACGACATCGAGCAGCAGCACGCCCTCCTCGGCACCGAGCAGGACCAGTGACGGATCCGAAGGTGACGCCGCCAGATCCCTGATCAAGCCCAGGTTCGGCTCGAGCGACCACGACACGTCCTCAACTCCGGGCTCGATGACGTGCACCGTGGTCCCGGCACAGACCAGGTGACCCGATCCCGTCTGCGCGATGCTGCCTTGATTGCACTCGGCATTGCCGGAACCCGGCGGCAATGCCGTCGCCTTCCCGATCGGGAACTCATGCCACGCCACGTGCCCGCCCTGCGTGCAGACCAGCGCTCGGCACCGATCGTGCGACAACGCGAGCGCACCGACCTCCGGGGAGACGATCGGCATCGACCAGCTGACGTGGCCATCCACCACCTGTGCGAGCATCGGGCCGTGCACGGGAGCGGACGCATCCTCGAAGATCCCCATCCCGACCCCATCCACCACGTCCCAGTCGAGGCAGGTCATCGGCACCACTCCCGCCTGCCCGACGCGGAGCATGCGGTGAAGGACGTCGCGCTCGAAGGTCGGCGGCTCGTCCTGCAGGCTGCCCACGACACGCTCGATCACCAGGCGATCGGCGTCCGCGATGGCGCGCGACGCCAGCGAGAGCCGCGCCAGCCGTGACTCGTGCCGGGCCCTGCGTGCCTGGGAGAGCGCGACGAACGCGAGCACCAGGAGGGCCAACGAGACCGCCGTACCGATGCCGACCGGCAACCGGTTGCGCCAAAGCGCCCGGCGCCAACGCTCGATGACGCCTTGCTCCTGCATGAGCACCGGCTCGCCCCGCAGGTGCCGTCGCAGGTCATCCGCGAACTGCGCGGCCGTCTGGTAGCGGTCGGCAGGATCGTGCGCCGTGGCGCGGCGGATGATGCGCTCGAGTTCGCGGCGCTCGAGTCCGGTGAGTTGCGGCAGGGCCACGCTGACCGGCCTGCCCACGGCATGCACCTGCTGCGCGAGCGTCGCACCGGCGAGTCGCCGCAGCGGCTCGCCGGCCACGAGTTCGAAGAGCATCGCCCCGAGCGCAAACAGGTCACCGCGCACGTCGGGTGCATGGTCCGGGTCCAGGGCCTCGGGCGCGAGGTAGCCGAGCGTGCCTTCAAGCCTCGTGCCGAGCAGCACGGTGGTGACGGCCGGTGCCTGCTCCGTCATGCCGGCGATGCCGAAATCGATGACGACCGCCCGGTCATCCCGGTCCACGAGCACGTTGGCGGGCTTCAGGTCACGGTGGATCACGCCGCGGCCGTGGGCGTGCTGCACGGCCTCGGCAACCGACGCGAGCGCACCGATGCATGCCGCGCGGGAACGACCATCGTGAGCCGCCCACTCGGTGAGGGTGCGTGCATCGCGGACCAGCTCCATGGCCATCCAGAACCAGCGGCGGCCGTTGAGTTCGGTCACGTCGGCCCGGTACAGCCGCGCGATGCCGGGGTGCTCGAGTTGGGCCAGGAGCCGTGCTTCCGCCGGACGAAGCGGACGGTCATCCGCGCGCCATGACGCCGGCATGACCTTGACGGCCACGTGGCGACCGACACCATGCTCGACGGCCTCGAAGACGCGCCCCAGCCCACCCTCGCCGATCTGCCGCACCACCGTGAACTCCCCCAGCACGGCGCCGGGTCCGATGCCGTCGGAGGCAGCCGCGGCAGCAACCGAAGCCAACTCGGCGCTCAGGCCGAGCAATCCCCGGGCCTCAGCGACGATCGAGGGCGCGAACCTGGCCACGGCGTCCGCCTCCAGGCCCTCGGACAGCAGCTCGAAGCAGGCATGGACCGCGGTCAGGCCGCTTGATTCGGTCGAATCGTGATCCATGGGCGGAACAGTGTAATTCGTTGCCCTCGATTGCCGACAATGCGCTTGAAGGGATCAGCCCGCATGTCGCAAGCCGAACCTCCATCACCATCCGCGCCGCAGTTCCCCGGACCCGATCAGCGGCATGCGGTGATCGATGCCCTGCTGCAGCGCCGGCAACGCGGCGACCTGTCGGCACTGCGCGAACTCTGGGACCAGATCTACGCCGAAGTGCACCGCATGGCCCGGCATCGGCTGCGCGCGGAAGGCATGAACAGGCCCATCGACACCACGGTGCTGGTGCACGAGCTCTACCTGAAGGCCGGCGACGTGGCCTTCGAGAACCGGGCACACCTCTTCGGCTCGCTCGTGCGCATGATGGGGCAACTCATCATCGATGCGGGTCGACGCGCCCAGATCGAACGGCGCGCGGGCACGACCGGATCGGGCGGGGCCATGCAGCTTGACCTACAGCAACTGGGTTTCGCCCCCGGACCGCCGGACCTCGGCACACCGATCATCGAACTGCTCGACCAACTCGATGCGCTGGCTCCGCGCGCGGCCAGCGTGGCATGGCTTCGCTTCGTCGGCGGTCTTGAACTGGACGAGGTCGCCACCTGCCTGGGCGTGTCACGGCGCACCGTGGTCAACGACTGGGCGTTCGCGCGAGCCTGGTTGCATCGAGAACTGTCCGCGCGCCGACCCGACCTCGTCCCCGCCAAGCACCAGGATGCACCATGAGTCACCACACCCCGCCCCAACAGCCCTTGTTCGACCCCGAGCTCGGCGCGCCTGCATGGCGCGATTTCGACGGGATGCCCGCACAGACCTGGGCGCGCGTCCAGGAGTGCTTCGTCGCCCTCCGCGACATGCCGCGCGACGCCTGGCACGGCGCCATCGACAAGCACCTCGCGCACGATCGGCAGGCGGGCTACGAGGTCCTGAGCCTGCTGATCGCCGATGAGGCTGCCCGTTCGGTCGCCCAGGAACCGCCCGCAGGGTGATCGAATACCGCTGGACCGAGCATCGTCCGGAATCCTTGCCCTCGGGAAGCGCGGCATCCGCTCGTTCCCATGGCAGCCTTCCGGGGGGCGCCGGCGCGTGCCGGCGCTCACGGCTGCCCCGGGCCAACCCATCACTCCGCGCTGATCCGCAGCACGCGGACGCGCGCCTTCACGCGGCCGGCCGTGGCCAGCGCATCGTCCCCTGCACCCAGGTACAGGTCGATGCGTTCGGCGCCCCGGATCGCGCCGCCGCAATCCGCCGCGTAGACGATGCGCGGCGCGCGCAGCTCCGG
>JBEGMG010000045.1:0-9675 GCA_041183165.1 Actinomycetota bacterium
CCGGCTCCTCATGCGCAACGGGGAGCAACTGCTGCTCACCCTGATCATCCCCGTGGCACTGCTCCTCGGTGTGACGCTTGTCCCCGCGATGCCCCTCTCGGCTCCCGCGGGTGCCGAACGCGTGCCGGAGGCGCTGGGCGGTGTGCTCGCTGTGGCGATCATCGCCAGCGCCTTCACCTCCTTGGCCATCAGCGTCGGCTTCGATCGACGATCCGGGGCTCTGCTCATGCTCGCCACGACGCCGCTGTCGCGCAGCGGGATCCTCGGCGCACGCGCCCTGGCCACCATGGGCCTGGTGGCCATCCAGGTGGTCCTCCTCGTTATCACCGCGTTGGCACTCGGGTGGCGCCCAGGGGCGGCCGCCATCGCCCTTCCGGCGTTCGCACTCATGGGCACCGCAGCATTCGCCGCCCTTGGCTTCGCTCTCGGCGGCGCGGTGCGCGCCGAAGCCACCCTGGCCCTCGCCAACGCCATTTTCCTCGCGCTCGACGCCGTGGGCGGGACGACGTTCCCCGCCTCCGCCCTGCCCGGTCCGCTGGCCACGCTCGTCTCCCTGCTGCCCTCATCGGGCCTCGCCGACCTCCTCCGGTGGTCGACAGGGGCGGCAGGCGACGCATCCCTGGCGCTCGACGTCGCAGTCGTCATCCTCTGGGGTCTCGCGGGCACGCTCGTGGCCTCCCGCACCTTCCGCTGGCGCTGAGACGGCCGCGACCGCATAGAGTCGAAGCATGACGGCGGACATCACCGATCGCCCCAGCGTCTCCCTCGACGCGACATCGCGAGCGCCGCGTTGGCTGCGCGTCATCTTCATGGCCAACCTGGTCGCGCAGATCGGGATCGTCGTCACCGGCGGGATCGTCCGCCTCACCGGATCCGGCCTGGGTTGCCCCACATGGCCCGAGTGCGTGGAGGGCTCCTACGTCCCCACCACTCGCCAGGAGGAGGCCTGGCACAAGTACGTCGAGTTCGGCAACCGCCTGCTCACCTTCGTGCTCGCCGCACTCGCCATCGCCGCCATCGTCGGAGCACTCGCGTGGTGGCGGCGACAGCGCCGCGTCGGCAAGGCGCGCAATGCCGTCCTCGCCCTGGCCGCCATCCCCATCATCGGCACGGTCATCCAAGCGGTCCTCGGCGGCGTGACCGTCCTCACGGGCCTCAATCCCTGGGCGGTGGCGACTCACTTCCTCGTCTCCATCGCCATCATCGCCGGGTGCGTCGTCCTCGTATATCGCGCGGGCGAGCCAGGGGATCAGCCCGTGACGCGTGTGGTCCGTCCTGAGGTGAGACTCCTCGGCTGGGCACTCGTGGGCGTCACCGCGGTCGTCGTGGTCCTTGGCGTGGTCGTGACCGGCAGCGGCCCACACTCAGGCGACGCGGAGACTGAGGCGAGATTCGGTGTGGATCCGCGCACCGTTGCGTGGCTGCATGCGGACTCCGTGCTGCTCTTCCTCGGTCTCACCGTGGGCCTGCTCGTCGCTCTCCGGGTGACTCATGCCCCTGCGCGCACCATGCGGTTCACGCTGGCACTCCTGGCCGTGTCCCTGGTGCAGGGGATCATCGGCTACGCGCAGTACTTCAGCGGCCTGCCCTGGGCGCTGGTGGCCATTCACATGCTGGGTGCCTGCCTGGTGTGGACCCTCGCGGTCTTCGTCGCACTGAGCATGCGGTCACGAGGGGTCCTGCCCGCCGTCACCCCGTAGTGCCCTACCCCGTGATGAAGGGGTCGATCGCCACCGCGAGGAACAGAAGCGCGAGGTATGTGATCGACCAGTGGAACAGCCGCATCGGCCTCACGTCATCGGTCCCGGAGAGGGCCCGGCGGCGTAACAGGTGCGCCTCCACGAGGAAGACCGCGCCCAGGACGACTGCTGAACCGGCGTACGCCCAGCCCATAGGTGCGACAGGTATGAGGACCAGCGACGTGAGCACCATCACCCACGAGTAGATGACGATGCTGCGAGCCACTGCGCGGGTGTCCGCCACGACGGGCAGCATGGGCACTCCCGCTGCGGCGTAGTCGTCTCGGTAGCGCAGCGACAGTGGCCAGTAGTGCGGTGGAGTCCACCAGAACACGATGAGGAACAGCACTACGGGAGTCCAGGTGAGCCCTCCCGTCACGGCGGCCCATGCGATCAGCACCGGCATGCAGCCGGCTGCGCCGCCCCAGACGATGTTCTGCGATGTCCTCCGCTTGAGCAGCATGGTGTAGCCCACCGCGTAGAACGCGATCGCTGCAGCAGCGAGCGCCGCAGCGAGGAGGTTGGCGAATACTGCGAGGACCGCAACGCTGGCCAAGGAGAGCACGGTCCCGAGTACGAGGCCTCCACGGGCGGAGACCGCGCCACTGGCGACCGGGCGTGCATGCGTGCGAGCCATCAGTGCATCGATGTCACGGTCGTACACGCTGTTGAAGGTGTTGGCGCCACCTGCGGCGAGCATGCCGCCGACGATGACGGCGACTGCGGTGATGGGGTCAGGCCACCCACGCGCCGCCAGGATCATCGAAGGGATGGCCGTGACGAGCAGGAGCTCGATGATGCGGGGCTTGGTGATCGCTACGTAATCGCGGACGGTCTGCCATGGGGAGCGCTCGAGGTCACCGCTGCCAGGCCTGTGTTCGACCTGGGCCATGGCATCCCCTCGGTGGGCCGCGGCCGGGTGGACCGCGGACAAAGGCAAATGGAACTTCTCTCGGCAGTGTAACGATGCCCCACGCGCCGGCAGCCCCGTCGCTAGGCTGCCCACGTGACTGACTCCACTCCCATGCCCCAGCCCCGTCCCCTCATCGGCGAAGGTCCCCTCACGTGGGATGACATGGACCGCCGCACGGTTGCCACGATCCGCGGGCTGGCCATGGACGCGGTCCAGCGCGCCGGCAACGGGCACCCCGGCACCGCCATGAGCCTGGCCCCGGCGGCGTACCTGCTCTTCCAGCGCTTCCTGCGCCACGATCCAGCCGATCCGTCGTGGTTAGGTCGGGATCGCTTCGTCCTCTCGTGCGGGCACTCGAGCCTGACCCTGTACATCCAGCTCTTCCTGTCCGGCTACGGGCTGGAGTTGAGCGACCTCGAGTCGTTCCGCTCGGCGGACAGTCTCACTCCGGGCCACCCTGAGTACGGCCACACCGTGGGAGTCGAGACCACGACAGGGCCGCTGGGCCAAGGCATCGCCACAGCCGTCGGCATGGCCATGGCCTCCCGCTACCAGCGCGGACTGCTGGACCCCGACGCTCCGTGGGGCTTCAGCCCGTTCGACCACCGGGTGTGGGTCATCGCCTCCGATGGGGACCTGGAGGAGGGCATCTCCGGCGAGGCATCCTCGCTTGCGGGCACGCAGCGACTCGCCAACCTCACCGTCATCTGGGACGACAATCACATCTCGATCGAGGGTGACACCCAGGTGGCCTTCACCGAGGACGTCGTCACGCGGTACGAGTCATATGGATGGGATGTCCACTACGTCGGCATGACTCCCGACGGCGACATCGACATCCTGGGCCTCGCACAGGCGCTCGAAGCCGCCGTCGACCAGCAGCAACGCCCCACCTTCATCGCGATGCGCAGCACCATGGCGTGGCCCGCACCCAATGCTCGCAACTCGGCGAAGGCACATGGAGCCGCGCTGGGAGCCGAGGAAGTGGCCGCCACCAAGGCGCTGCTTGGACTCAACCCCGACGAGGACTTCCAGATCGCCGACGACGTCCTCGCTCACGCCCGCGCGGTCACCGCCCGCGGGGAGGCGCTGCACGCCGATTGGGACGTGGCCTACGAGGCGTGGCGGCAGACCCATCCGGAGCGCGCCGCACTCCTCGATCGCCTGCGTGCTCGCGAGCTGCCCGAGGGTATTGACGCGGCTCTGCCCGTATTCGAGGCGGGCACGTCGATCGCCACGCGCGCCGCTTCCGGCAAGGTCATCAACGCGATCGCCGCGATCATGCCCGAGTTCTGGGGTGGATCGGCGGACCTCGCCGAATCCAACAACACGACGATCGAGGGAGGCATGTCCTTCCTCCCGGCCGGGACTGGCGCACGCGACGCCTCCCCCTACGGTCGGATCATCCACTTCGGGATCCGCGAGCATGCGATGGGCGCGATCCTCAACGGCATTGCGCTCGAGGGGCTCACGCGCCCATTCGGCGGCACGTTCCTCGTGTTCTCCGACTACATGCGCGGTTCCGTTCGGCTCGCCGCGCTCATGCAGACCTCCGTCGTCTACGTCTGGACCCATGACTCCGTGGGCCTGGGTGAGGACGGTCCCACGCACCAGCCCATCGAGCACCTGTGGTCACTCCGGGGCATCCCCGGTCTTGCCATCGCGCGGCCGTGCGACGGCAACGAGACCGCCCAGGTGTGGCTCGAGACACTGCGCCGGGCCACGCCGACGGGGCTCATCCTGTCGCGCCAGGCCCTACCTGAAGTCGATCGGTCCGCGCACGGAGCGGCCAGTGGCACCGCACGCGGGGCCTATGTCCTCGCGGAGGCATCAGCGGCCGCCGAGGCGATCCTCATCGCCACGGGATCGGAGGTCCAGGTCGCCCTAGCCGCTCAGGAGATCCTGGAGGCCGAAGGCACCCCCACGCGCGTGGTCTCCGCACCGTGCCTGGAGTGGTTCGACGAGCAGGACGATGCCTACCGATCGTCCGTTCTACCGCCGGGCTCCGTCCGCGTGGCTGTAGAGGCCGGAGCCACGTACGGATGGTGGCGCTACGTCGGTGGGCGCGGTGCTGTGGTGGGCATCGACCACTTCGGTGCCAGCGCCAACGGCGCCCTCCTGCTCAAGAAGTTCGGAATCACGGCCGAGGCGGTCGCCGACTCGGTGCGCACTCTCCTGGCCTCGGAAGGAGCCTCATGACCGCCCCGCAGTCACTCGTAGACCTGACCCGCGCAGGTGTCTCCATCTGGCTCGATGACCTCGACCGTGGACGCATCGCCTCGGGTGATCTCGCCCGGCTCATCAGCGACGACGAAGTGCGTGGCGTCACCACGAACCCCACCATCTTCGCCAAGGCGCTCTCGGGAGCGGGGTCGGCATATGCCGCGCAGGTGCGGGAACTCGCCGAGGCAGGTGCCACTGTTGATGATGCGGTGCGGGCCCTCACGACCACGGACGTGCGTGACGCATGCGACGTCTTTGCTCCACTCTGGACGTCATCGGATGGTGTCGACGGCCGGGTCTCCATCGAGGTGGACCCGCGTCTTGCCCGCGACACCGATGCCACGATTCTCCAGGCGCGCCTGCTGCACGGGATGGTCGATCGCGGCAACGTGCTCATCAAGATTCCCGCAACCTCAGAGGGCCTGCCCGCCATCACCCGGACGCTCGCCTCGGGGATCAGCGTCAATGTCACGCTCATCTTCAGCATCGAGCGCTACGCGGAGGTCATCGACGCATGGATGACCGGCCTCGAACGCGCTCAGGCCGCCGGGCATGACCTGTCCACCATCGAATCGGTGGCCTCCTTCTTCGTCAGCAGGATGGATTCCGAGGTCGACGCTCGTCTGATCGCCATCGGATCCGAGGAGGCACTCGCCCTGCGCGGCAAGGCTGGCCTGGCGAGCGCTCGGCTGGCCTGGGGAGTCTTCGAGGACGCCATGGCTTCGCCTCGATGGAAGGCTCTGGCGGCTCAGGGGGCTCGACCCCAGCGTCCGCTGTGGGCTTCCACCGGTGTCAAGGACCCGGCATTCCCACCGACGATGTACGTCATGGGGCTCGTCGTCTCGGGGTGCGTCAACACCATGCCCGCCGCGACGCTGGACGCGTGCGCTTCCTACACCGGGCCCGTCGTGGACTCGGTGACCGGCACACAGGCCGCCTCGCGCGCCATCTGGGACCAGCTGACCGCACTGGGTATTAGCGAACCGGAGGTGTGCCAGAAGTTGGAGGATGAGGGCGTGGAGAAGTTCGACGCCTCGTGGTCTGAACTGCTCGACACGGTGCGCACTGCACTGGATGACGCACGCAGCTCATGAGCAATCCGCTCCGCGACCACAGAGACCGGCGTCTGCCCAAGGTCGCCGGGCCATGTGGGCTCATCCTCTTCGGCGTCACCGGGGATCTTGCACGCAAGAAGATCATGCCTGCGATCTATGACCTCGCCAACCGCGGGCTTCTGCCCCCGGGCTTCGGTCTTGTGGGCTTCGCTCGCCGCCAGTGGGATGACGAGGATTTCGCACAGGAGGTGCACGACGCCGTCCGCGAGTACGCGCGCACGCCATTCCGCGAAGAGGTCTGGGCCCAGCTCTCCGAGGGTATTCGCTTCGTGGAGGGAGATATCTCCGATCCCGCGGCGTATAGGGAACTCCGCAGGGTAGTCGATGAGGTGGACCAGCGTCGCGGGACGATGGGAAACCACGCGTTCTACCTGTCGATCCCGCCGGGGCTCTTCCCGGTCGTGGTCGAGCACCTCAAGGACAGCGGACTCACCGAACGTCAGGGCCACGAGTGGCGGCGAGTGGTAGTCGAGAAGCCGTTCGGTCACAACCTCGCCAGCGCTGAGGAACTCGATCGCGTCCTCAGCAGCGCCTTCACACCTGACGAGATCTTCCGCATCGATCACTATCTCGGCAAGGAAACGGTCCAGAACATCCTCGCCGTGCGCTTTGCCAACACGATGTTCGAGCCGATCTGGAATGCCAACTACGTCGACAACGTCCAGATCACGCAGGCCGAGGACATTGGCATAGCCGGTCGCGCGGGGTACTACGACGGCATCGGTGCCGCTCGTGATGTCATTCAGAACCACCTCCTGCAGCTCCTCGCGCTCACCGCGATGGAAGAGCCCCTGTCCTTCCGGCCGCATGAGGTGCGCCAGGAGAAGGAGAAGGTGCTCAGTGCCGTCACCCTCCCCTCGGACATCGAAGCCCACACCGCGCGCGGGCAGTACGCCGCGGGATGGCAGGGCGGCATACCGGTCGTCGGCTTCCTCGAAGAGCCAGGGATTCCACCCGACAGCACGACCGAGACCTTCGCCGCCATCCGAGTGACCGTGGACAACCGTCGGTGGGCAGGGGTGCCCTTCTACCTGCGGACCGGCAAGCGACTCGGCCGACGCGTCACCGAGGTTGCGGTGATCTTCAAGCGTGCTCCGCACCTGCCCTTCGACTCCGCGTCCGTCGGCGAACTCTCCGACAACGCGCTCGTCTTCCGTATCCAGCCCGACGAAGGGGTCACCGTGCGCTTCGGCTCGAAGGTGCCGGGCACCGCGGGCATGGAGGTGCGCGACGTGACCATGGACTTCCAATACGGGGATTCATTCGTCGACACCAGCCCCGAGGCGTACGAGCGACTCATCCTCGATGTGCTGCTCGGCGAACCTCCGCTCTTCCCCAACAGCACCGAGGTCGATCTGAGTTGGCGCATCCTCGATCCGATCCTGGATCAATGGGCCACGCAGGGCCAGCCGCAGCAGTACGCATCGGGAGGCTGGGGACCTCCCTGCGCCTACGACATGATCGCGCGCGACGGACGCCAGTGGAGGCGGCCATGATCCGACTCGAGGACACCAGCGGAGGCGAGATCGCGCGAGCGATCGCCGAGGAGCGTCACCGAATGGGCTCACCCGCTACCGGCATGGTGCTCACGATGCTCATCCTGAGCGACGAGGAGTACGCATCCGACGCGACCGAGGCCGCCGTCCTGTCCGCACGCCAGCACCCCATGCGCATCCTCACGCTGATCCCCCGCCCGGGGCGAGGCCCCGACCAGATCGATGCCCAGGTCATGGTGGGCGGCGATGACGGCCCGGGCGAGGTGGCGATCGTGAGACTGCGCGGCGATCGATCGGGGCATGCGAACTCTGTCGTGATCCCACTGCTCCTCCCCGACACACCTGTCGTGTCCTGGTGGCCCACCGACCCCCCGCCTGTGCCCGCCGACGATCCCATCGGCATGCACTGCCAGAGGCGGATCACCGATCTCGCGACGAGTCCCGACCCGATCGCGGCCCTTCGCGTGCGCCAGGCCGGATACGTGCCCGGCGACTCCGACCTCGCGTGGACGCGCCTCACTTCATGGCGCAGCGCTCTCGCGTCGCTGCTGGACAACGGGATGACGAGGGTCGCATCGGCATCCGTCGAGGCCGAAGCCGACAACCCCAGTGCGATCCTCCTTGCCGGTTGGCTGCGGTGGGCACTGGAGGTGGAGGTGCACCTCACACCGGTGGCGGGGCCGGGCATCACTCAAGTGCAGCTCGACACGCCACAGGGTCTTATCACCCTGGCCCGGCCCGATGGAGCTGTGGCCATCCTGTCGCGCCCAGGTGTGCCCGACTCCACGATCGCGCTGCCCCGCCGCGGCCTGCCGGATCTCCTCAGTGAGGAGCTCCGGCGCCTGGATCCTGACGAGGTCTATGGCGATGTGCTGCGATCCCTGGGCAACCCCACCAGTGGCGACCCCTCGGGTGGTGATGCGTGACACCGCCCCGGGTGGTCGTCCTCGACGATGAGGACGCCGTTGCCGTATCCGTAGCGGATGCCTTGGCTGCACGACTCGCACTGCCCGGCGAGCATCACGCCGTGCTCACAGGAGGCGGTGTGGGCACCAGGGTGCTCGCCGAACTCCTCGAGCGCTGCGAGGGCATCGACTGGGAGCGCGTGCATCTGTGGTGGGGGGATGAGAGGTTCCTCCCGGCAGGCGACGCCGAGCGCAATGAGACCGGGGCTCGCGCAGCACTCATCGATGCCATCCCCATACCGCCCGGCAATGTGCACCCCATGCCCGCGGACGTGGGCCAGGGGCTTGCCCAGGCCGCACTCGCCTACGCGGACGAGTTGGCTCGCGCGTCCCACGACGGATTCGTACCGGATTTCGACGTGCTCCTGCTGGGGATGGGCCCCGAGGGCCACGTCGCGTCACTCTTCCCCGGCATGCCCGCACTCCATGACGCCGCGTCGACGGCCGCCATCGATGACTCTCCCAAGCCTCCGCCCTCACGTGTGACTCTCACGCTCGCCGCGATACGCGCATCTCGGGAAGTCTGGGTGGTCGCGGCAGGTGCCGCGAAGGCCGAGGCTGCCGCAGCAGCGATCGCCCCTGGCACGCTTCCTGATGCGGTGCCTGCGGCGGGAGCACGAGGTCGCGAGTCGACCGTCTTCTGGTTGGATCGAGCGGCAGCCGCTGAGATCTAGGTTCTAGCGACGACGTAGCTTCTCGAGTGCTTCCTCGAGAATGGCTGCCCCGTCAGCATCGCTGCGGCGCTCCTTCACGTAGGCCAGATGCGTCTTGTAGGGCTCGATCTTGGGCGGCGCCGGGGGTGCCTGCTCATCCTGACTCGCTGGCCACCCACATCGCGGGCAGTCCCACGATTCCGGAATGGGTGCGTCCGCAGCGAAACTGGGGGTCGTCTCGTGGCCACGGGCGCACCAGAATGTCACGAAGACGCGAGGGGCGGTTTCGCCACGCTCTGCCTCGCCCATGGGACCCGCACCCACGCGACTGCCACGGATAGCACTACCACCGGCCACAGGACCTCCCAGAGCTCATCGTGCGAGACGACACGGACATGGTCAGGAACCTGTGCGCACGAGCAGGCCTACGGCCACGATCGACGCGGCCCAGATCAGGCCGATCCCCACGGTCAGCCGATCGAGGTTCTTCTCGGCGACTGACGATCCGCCGATGGAGGAGCTCACCCCGCCACCGAAGAGGTCGGACAGGCCGCCGCCCTTGCCACGATGC
>JBEGMG010000046.1:0-6007 GCA_041183165.1 Actinomycetota bacterium
GCGACACCGGCCTCCCACGCCTGGCCCCACAGGCCCGAGGCGAGCGAGGGGGACCAGCCCGCGGACTCCTCCGGACTGCGCGCGATGGTGAGGAGTCGGCCGCCGTCGGCGCGCATCATCACCTCGGCACGGTCGTGGGGGAGCACGCTGCCGAAGCGGGCGAGTGCGGCCTGAGCGAGCGCGGACTCCTCGAGCCCACCGGGGAGCTGACGTGCGACGTCGCGCAACGACATGAGGAGGCGACGCGCGGAGTCGTAGTCGGTGCTCTCGGGGGCGATGCGTTCACGGAGGTGGGTGGTCAGCACTGCGCCTAGCCCGAGGGCTGCACCCAGCGCGAGCACGACGATGAGATCGACCACGCCCGTGGGCAGGTCATCGCGGACACGCAGCACGGTGCCGACGATGAGCACCAGTGCCTCGACCGCGATGGCCGATGCCAGTCCTGCGGCGCCCATCGCGAAGGCGCTCACGATGGGCGGAACGGCGAGGTAGACGATCGACGGTCGATCCCCGGGTGCGGAGGTGACCACGACGAGCGCGATAGCTGCTGCCTCAGCGATGAGGACGGCGTAGCGCAGCCACAGCGGGCGCGCCGGAATCGTGCCGAGCTGGGCGAGTACGGCGATGAGCGCGACGAGCGTGATCTGCGTCGTCGCCACGGGTGTGTCGCCGGTGGCGAGCGAGACGAGCAGGACCCCGGCAAAGCCAAGGCCTCGCGTCACGCCATCACGGACGTGACGCGAGGCCAGGGCCTGCGTTACGAGTAGAGAGCGTCGACCTCGGATGCGTACTCCTTCATCACGACGTTGCGCTTCAGCTTCATCGACGGCGTCAACTGACCGCCCTCTTCGGTCCAGTCCTCTGGAAGGATAGTGAACTTCTTGATGGCCTCGGCATTGGACACCGCCTTGTTGGCCTCATCGACGGCCTTCTGGATCTCGGCGACGAGATCAGGGTCGTTCGTCATCGATGCGATGGTCGAGCCCTCGGGCTTGCCCGCCTGCTTGAGCCAGCCGGGGAAGGACTCGGGATCGATCGTCACGAGCGCGGCGATGAAGGGCTGTGCGTCGCCCACGACCATGCACTGGCTCACGAGCCAGTTGGCGCGCAGGCGATCCTCGAGCACGGCGGGGGCGACGTTCTTGCCGCCGGCCGTGACGATGAGCTCCTTCTTGCGGCCGGTGATCTTGACGAAGCCCTGGTCGTCGATCTCGCCGATGTCGCCGGAGTGGAACCAGCCGTCGGGCTCGATCGCCTCCGCCGTGGCGGTGGGGTTGTTCCAGTAGCCCTTGAAGATCTGAGCGCCCGCGAGCATGAGCTCGCCGTCCGCGGCGACCTTGACCGAGGCGCCGGGGAAGGGCTGGCCTACGGTGCCGATCTTGAGTGCATCGGGACGGTTGACCGTGGTCGCCGCCGACGTCTCGGTGAGGCCGTAGCCCTCGAGGATCGTCACGCCGATGCCGCGGAAGAAGTGACCGAGTCGGTCACCCAGCGGTGCACCACCGGAGACGGCCCACTCGATCTTGCCGCCCATGGCGGCGCGCAACTTGCCGTAGACGAGCCTGTCGAAGAGCTTGTGCTTGATCTTCAGGCCCAAGCCGGGGCCACCTGTGTCGAGTGACTTCGAGTAGTCGATCGCCGTCTGCGCGGCGGTGTTGAAGATGTTGCCCTTGCCCTCCGCGGTCGCCTTCTGCTGCGCGGAGTTGAAGACCTTCTCGAAGACGCGGGGGACCGCGAGGAGGAAGGTCGGCTGGAAGGACTGCAGGTCGCCCAGGAGGTTCTTGACGTCCGGGGCATGGCCGAGGCGGGTGCCCGAGTGGATGCAGCCCAGCTGGATGATCCGGCCGAAGACGTGGGCGAGGGGCAGGAAGAGCAGGGTCGAAGCGCCCTGGACGGTGAAGAGCTGAGGCATGCCGGCCACGATGTTGCTGACCTCGAACATGAAGTTGCCGTGGGTGAGCATGCAGCCCTTGGGACGGCCCGTGGTGCCCGAGGTGTAGATGATCGTGGCGAGCGACTCCGGGTTGAGGGTCGCGCGACGGCGCTCCAACTCCTCGTCGGAGATGCCCGCCCCGGCCGCGGCGAGGGTGTCGAGTGCACCGTCGTCGAAGATCCATGCACGCGTGCAGTCGGGGATGCGATCGGCGACCTCGTCGAAGACCTTCTTGTTCTTGGCGCTCTCGAGGAAGACTGCGACAGCATTGGAGTCGCCGAGGATCCACTCGACCTGCTCCGCCGACGACGTCTCGTAGATCGGCACGACGGTGGCACCGGCGTACCAGATCGCGTAGTCCGCGACCGTCCAGTCGTAGCGCGTGCGCGACATGATGCCAACGCGCTGGCCCGGCTCGACGCCTGAGGCCACGATGCCCTTGGCCACGGCCTTGACCTGGTCGAGGAACTGCTGCGAGGTCACTCCGACCCATGCGCCCCCGCGGTTGACGGAGAGGGCGACGCGCTGGGGAGCGGTCTGGGCGTTGTCGACGATGTCGTCCACGAGGCTGCCCGAGGTGGGCGGCGGGATGATGGCAGCGACGCTGAACTCGGTTTTCACGATCTCTCCCACGGTCGGGTCCACCGATGGCTCGGTGTGACGTAACTCGCATCACGCTAGGGGATGGGTCATCCGGGGGCTACCTGAACCTCCAACCTGGGCTGGCCCGCCGGGGAATCCATGGGGCGGACACCTATCCTGGGCCCATGGCTGGGGTCGACCTCGTAGACGAGACGTACGTCGTCGTGGAGCGCACCCGAATCGCGGCCGTCGTAGCCGACCCCGGGCGCTGGCGCCAGTGGTGGCCCAGCCTGGAACTCACTGTCTTCATGGACCGGGGCCTCGACGGGGTGCGCTGGTCGATCACCGGTGAGCTGGTCGGATCCGCGGAGATCTGGCTCGAGCCGCAGGGTGACGGCGTGCTCGTGCACTACTACCTGCGCGGCGAGCCGACCGTGCCTGGATCGCCGGCGACACCGCGGGCGCTGCCTGAGTCGGCGCGCGGTCGTCGCGAGATGGATCGCCTACGCCGTCGCCACGCCATCGCCTGGAAGCAGGTCGTGTGGGCGTTGAAGGACGAGATGGAAGGCGATCGCCGCCCCGGCGAGCCTGCGATCTACGTCGTCTCGGAGTCCTCCGGTGGCTGACCAGACCGAGTCGAGCATCGATATCGATGCGAGCGCGCAGACGATCATGGACGTCATCGCCGACCTACCCGCCTACCCGCAGTGGAGCGATGGCATCACCGAGGTGACCGTGCTCGAGGAGAAGGACGGCCGTCCGCTGCGCGCGCGGTTCCATCTGGAGTCCGGGCCCATCCGCGACACCTACGAGCTGCTCTACGACTGGGACGGCAATCGTCGTGTGTCGTGGCAGCTCACCTCCGGCGACATGCTCACGGCCATGGACGGGACCTACCTGCTCGACGAGCACGGGGCGACCACGACGGTGCACTACCGCCTCGCCGTCGACGTGCGCATCCCCATGATCGGCATGATCAAGCGCAAGGCCGAGCGCATCATCGTCGACACGGCCCTCAAGGGGCTGCGCCGCCGCGTCGCCGAGGTCGGCTAGACCACAGCCCCGTCGTCGCCGTCGTGGCGCCGATCCGACGAGCGCGCCACCAGGGTCACGAACCCCGCCGTGAACGCGGCGAATCCCGCGGCTGCGACCCAGCCGCCCAATCCGAGCACGAACGCGAGGATGATCGCGAGCGGACCACCGATGAGCCCGATCCAGGCGAAGGCATCGAAGCGGTCCCGCGGACGCGGCATCGGCGGCGGCGGAGGCGGTGTGAACCCCTCGTCGTCATCGTCCTCCACGACGTAGTCGCGAGGACCCGCCGCGGGCGAGCCCGACAGGGGCGGCTTGGCCGACCCGCCGGGCTCCGGAGGCTCCGTGTGCTCGCGCACCAGGCGCTGGGACAGGCCGGAGCCGTCGACATCGGGTCGCGGCGGCGGCTCGGCGGTGTGGAAGCCGGCGACGATGTCCTCCCAGGCGGCGTCGATGCGATCCGAGGACGCACGCTTCATGTCATCGGCATCCGCGCGAGCGGCGGCATCGGCGTGGAATTCGGCGCGCAGCGAGGGAAGGCCGTCGGAGATGGCATTGCGCGCCTCGCCCAGGCGGGTGCGCTCGACGTAGATGCGGGTGGTGGGCCGGTCGGGGGCGCGCACGTCTCGGTAGGGACCGGTGTCGCCGACGAGCGGCTCGGCGTACGCCGGGATCTTGGCCTCCGCCAGGAGGTCGATGACGTGCTCAGCGATCGGCGGATCGACGTCGACGAGCTTGGCGTACGCCGCTGCGGGGAGGCCCGGTGTCGACATGGCCTCAGCTCAGGCGGCGGACGAAGTCGATGCTGCCCGCGACGATGGTCTCGGCGTCGTTGTCCAGCGTCGCGACGTGGTAGGAGTCAGGCAGGACCACCTCTGTGCGGTCCGGGCTCGAGACGTGATCGAGGATGAAGCGCGCGTTGGATGCCTCGACCACATGGTCCTCCGCGCTGCGGAAGAGCAGCAGGGGCTGGCGCACCAGGGCGATGTCGTCCTTGACGGCCTTCCAGAGCTTGGTGAGCGAGTGCGCGGCCTTGAGCGGGATCTTGGTGTAGGCACCCTCGTCCTGGCCCGGCTTCTTGATGTCGTTGGAGATACCGGGGAAGGCGGGTACGACGGCCTGCAGGACCGGCAGAAAGAACCGGTCGGGACGCTCGGAGTGCACCGCGGGGTTGACCAGGACGATCCCGCGGATCTCATCGCCGTGACGCTCGGCGAGGCGCAGCGTGAGCGAGCCGCCCATGGAGAGACCGAAGACGAAGACGCGCTCGCACGACTTCTGCAGCTCGAGGAAGGCGCGGTCGGCCTCGGCGTACCAGTCCTCCCAGCGAGTGAGGTTCATGTCCTGCCAACGCGTGCCGTGGCCGGGCAGGCGGGGGACGCGCACGGTGTGACCCTCGGCGGCCATGCGCTCGCCCCAGGGCTTCATGGACTTGGGGGAGCCGGTGAAGCCGTGGAGCAGCAGCACTCCGGTGGACCCACCATCAGCGGAGTAGGGCTCGGCACCAGGGAAGAGCGGCATGTCTACCTCCTTCGACGCCCCCGATAGTGCCACACGACTAGGGTGATCCCGTGCTCTACTGGGTTCTCAAGTGGATCGTGATCGGCCCCTGGCTGCGCGTCCTCTTCCGCCCGTGGACGCACAACATGGAGGCGATCCCGGTCAAGGGGCCGGCGATCTTGGTGAGCAATCACCTGTCCTTCTCCGACTCCTTCTTCCTCCCCCTCGTGACCCAGCGCAGGATCACCTTCCTTGCCAAGCAGGAGTACTTCACCGGCAAGGGGATCAAGGGGCTCATCAGCAAGGCGTTCTTCACCGGCGTGGGCCAGGTGCCGATCGATCGCACGAGTGGGCGTGCGGCGGAGGCTGCGATCACCACGGGCGTGCGCATCCTCGACGAGGGCCATCTGCTCGGCATCTACCCCGAGGGCACGCGCACGGCAGACGGCCGTCTCTACCGCGGCAAGACCGGCGTGGCCCGCATGGCACTGGAGTCGGGGGCGCCGGTGATCCCGGTCGCGATGATCGGCACCTACGAGATCCAGCCGCCCGGTCGCATCTGGCCCAACATCCGACGTGTGGGCGTGTGCTTCGGTGACCCGCTCGACTTCAGTCGCTACGACGGCATGGAGTCCGATCGGTTCGTCCTGCGCTCGGTCACCGACGAGATCATGTACGCGCTGATGGAGCTCTCCGGTCAGGAGTACGTCGACATCTACGCCACCCGCGCCAAGCAGATGAAGGCCGAGCGGGCCTCCGTCGCCGCGTCGAACGACGACGACGACTGACGGGCGTGCACACTGGGGCGGGATCTAGGCGGGGCCGCCCCGCCGAGACGTCTCGAATCCGCGTTTTCAGGCGCTGAATCGCGGTCTGCGGACGTCTTGCGGCGAGGGGAACCCGCTCGACGTCGTAGATGCGTCCTCTCGCGACGGTCCGTGCCGCGAAAGCACCCGTTCG
>JBEGMG010000047.1:0-5948 GCA_041183165.1 Actinomycetota bacterium
CCAGGGCGGGATCCCCTGACACCGATGCGAAGAACCCATCCCAGTCTCGGCGCCCCGACTCGATGTGGTGGAGCCGGTGGCGCACGTCGGCGAGCACGCCATCGATGTCGAAGACCGCCACGCGAGGGGAGTTCCCCCTCATGGTATCTGACATAATGTACGTTATCGGATAATTCCTAGGAGCGCAGCGCCTGGGCAAGCTCCGCGAATTCGCCCGTGAGCACCGCCATGTCCTCATCGGTATGGGCCAGGGACACCAGCCACTGCTCGTCGAGTCCGGGCGGGGTGAGCACCCCTCGATTGACACCCCACAGCCAGCTGAGCTCGGCTGCAGCGAAGTCGGTGCGCTTGTAGTCGCGGTAGGTCCGCACGGGTGTCGGTGACCACGTGATGGCGCCCTTGACCCCGAAGCCCACCGTGTGGGCCGGCAGGTCGTACTCGCGGATGATCCGGTCGGCGTCCTCGAGGGCCTTGTCGTTGACCTCCTCGGCCGCGGCCAGGGCCTGGCGCGTGCACACCTCGTCGACGGCCGCGGCGGCGGCCATGACGAGCGGGTTGCCGTTGTAGGTACCGAAGTGGGGCATCCGTCCGTCGACGACCGTGGCCATGACCTCAGCTCGTCCGCCGAAGGCCGCGAGTGGTAGGCCGCCGCCGATGCTCTTCGCCAGGGTGACCAGATCGGGCTTGACGCCTAGGCGCTGTGCGGCGCCGCCGTAGCCCGCCGTGAGGCCGGTCTTGACCTCGTCGAACACCAGGAGCACCCCGTGGGCGTCGCACAGTTCCCGTACGCCGGCCAGATAGCCCGCGTCCGGCAGGACGATCCCCATGTTCTCGGGCACGGGCTCCATCACGACCGCGGCGATCTCACGTCCATGCTGCTCGAGCAGCTGCCCGAGGCGCTCGAGGCTGTTGTAGGGCACGGGGTAGACCGTCCCCGCCTCAACCTCGAACGGGACCACGGCCACAGGGGCCTCCTCGGGTCCCGCCTCGGCGAGTTCGGGCTTGACCGACACCGAGAGTGCGTCGTATCCCCCGTGGTATCCGCCTTCGATCTTGATGATCGCCTTGCGGCCGGTGAAGGCTCGCGCCGCGCGAACGGCGTACATATCGGCCTCGGTGCCCGAGTTGGCGAAACGCACCTGGTCCAGATCGAAGCGCGTGCAGAACCGATCGGCCATCTCCGACGCGGAGGGCGCCGGGGTGACGAAGAGCGTGCCTGTCTCCAGCGCTCGCTGCACTGCGGCCACGACTGTCGGGTTGAGATGACCCACGAGCATGGCGCCGAAGCCCATGGACAGATCCAGCAGACGGCGTCCATCCACGTCGGTGAGCCAGGCCCCCTTGGCCGACACCACCGACACAGGATGCGGATCCCAGTACTGGAAGGACGAGGGAACGCCGAGCGGCAGCGTGCGGCGCGAGCGTGCGCTCAATGCCCCGGACTCGGGAGTGGTCGCAGCGAATCGATCCCATTCCGCAGCAAGGAGTGCCTCGATGCGCTCAGGATCGAGTGGCGTGTAGGCCTCGGGCAGGGTGCGCCAGGTGCTGGGATCGTGTGCCGGCCAGGTGACGGCATTGGGGATGCTCGTGTCGGTGGTCATCGCTCCTCGATTCCCGCTCCGGCGGCGCGCCGGTGCTCCTTCGAATCGTAGTCTTCGGGACCCGTCCGGCGTCCGGCGGTCAACCCGCACAATGAATCCATGGGTACTTCCGCATTCGGCGCATTTCGCGCGTATGCCCACCGAGGCGGAAGTCACGAGTCTCCGGAGAACTCCCTAGCGGCCTTCCGGCACGCGACCGCCCTGGGTTTCGCGTATCTCGAAACCGACATACGCCCCACGCGCGACGGTGTCGCCATGGTGCATCACGATGCGCACCTGGAACGCACCACAGACGGGCGCGGCCTCGTGCGTGACCGCACCTGGCAGGAGATGCGGTCCGTGCGCCTCAGCGATGGAACCACTCCCCTGCGACTTGAGGAACTCCTGGAGGAGTTCCCGGATGCGCACCTCACCGTCGATGCCAAGGAGACGGGTTCGGTCGTCGCGCTCATCGACGCGGTACGACGCAGCAGTGCGTCCGACCGAGTCTGCGTGAGTTCGTTCTCCGCACGTCGTCTCATTCGGGCGCGCAGGCTCCTCCCACCCGGTACCGAGTCCTCCGCGCATCCGTGGGAGGTGCTCGCGCTTTCGGCTAGCCCGTCACGCCTCCCCCGCCCTCGGCTCGTCACTCGTTCTGTGGTCGGGATGTGCCACCCGGAGGCATCTTTCGACCGTAGAACACCGCCTGTGGACAGGGCCGGAACCGGAGACCGAGTTCGCGGCAGGGTGTGCCGGTGCAGCCCGCTGGCCCTCCCCCGTGCTCACCGGGTTCAGGTGCCCCTGCGGGCACTGGGCCTCCCGCTCATGGGCCCGGGCTTCGTCACGCGCGCGCACCGCCAAGGCCTAGCCGTGGACGTCTGGACGGTGGATGACGCGTCCGATATGCACCGGCTGCTCGACATGGGGGTGGACGGCATCATGACCGACTCCCCCAGCGTCCTGAGGGCGGTCCTGGAGTCCCGGGCGCAGTGGCCATCCGTCCGCTAATCGGACACCTGGCGGAGCCGCCACCGTGTGGTCAGGAGGTGGTCAGGAAGTCCTGACCGAAATCCCAGGAACCCCGGGAACGCACGCGACGTCTCAGCCGTTGAGCACGATGGGAGCGCATGCTCCCTGATGACAACGGGAGGCATGATGTCCGAGGGCAGCCTGCGCGGCACACGACTGGGTGCGACGAGCTACGAGAACGACGACCATGTCGTGCCTGCCGATCGTGTCGTAGTGACCTTCGACTGCCCGCGTGGGCACGCGACATCGGTGCCATTCTCGACCGAGGCCGAGGAGATGCCGATCCTGTGGCAGTGCCGATGCGGCGCCGAGGCACTCCAGCGCGCAGCGGCGCGCCCCGATGCGGCACCAGGGCGCCATGTGCGCACGCACTGGGACATGCTCCTGGAACGCCGAACGATCCGGGACCTCGAGGAGCTCCTCGACGAGCGCCTCGCACTCCTGCACGCGGACCAGCGCCGCAAGAGCGCCTAGCCCACCACGTCTGGAGGCCCGAGCCTTCGGGCTGCCCTTTCGATGCGTGCGGCGATGCGCGTGCGCACGGGCGGCAGCCACAGGATCAGCCCTGCGATCGTGGTGAGGATCCCCGGCAGGGCGATGAGCAGCCCGGCGGGGACGATGAGGAGCGTCTGAGCCGGGGGCGCGATGGCTCCGGGACTGCTTCCCTCGATCGCGACCATCCCCTGATCCCCCGGTCCCTGCAGGGAGGCGATCGCGACTCCGAACGACCTGCCGGTCGCGCTGAGCGCGTAGCGCACCAGTCCGAGCCCCAGCACGATGCATGCGACGACGAGGACGAGCAACCACCACCAGCCGATGACCTGGGCGATCACCACCGCCACGGCGATCTCCACGATGGGGTAGGCGATGAGCAGCACGCAGCCCAGGCGCCTGATCATGACCGCTTGCTCACCTGCGCCCAGCGATGGGACGCGCCCCAGCGCGTGACGTTGAGCAGGGCCTCGCGAACGATACGGCCGCTCATCTTCGACGTGCCGGCCTCTCGCTCGACGAAGGTGATGGGGACCTCGCGTACGACGAGTCCGCGCTGCAGCGCACGCCACAGCAGATCGATCTGGAAGCAGTAGCCGTTGGATTCCACGCTGGCCAGGTCGAGCTCTGCGAGCGCATTTGCGCGATAGGCGCGGTAGCCGCCCGTGGCATCCCGGGTCGGGATCCCCAGTGCCAGGCGTGTGTAGAGGCTGCCGCCCCGCGAGAGGACCCGGCGCGAGGCCGGCCAGTTGACCACGGAGCCACCGGGTACCCAACGAGACCCGAGCACCACATCGGCGTGCGGCATCTGCGCCAGCAGGCGAGGCAGCTCTTCAGGGCGATGGGAGCCGTCGGCGTCCATTTCGACCAGGACGTCGTAGCCGCGCTCCAGGCCCCACGCGAAGCCAGCGAGGTACGCCTTGCCCAGGCCCTCCTTGCCCGCGCGGTGCAGGACATGGATGTGAGTGTCTTGGGCCGCGAGACCATCGGCGAGGAGCCCGGTGCCATCGGGTGAGTTGTCGTCGGCGATCAGGACATCCGCATCGGGCACCGCTCGGCGCAGGCGCTCGATGACGCCGGGAAGGCTCTCGGACTCGTTGTACGTCGGAATGATGACGAGGACGCCTCCGGACACGGGTCGAGCCTAGGGGGCGACGGACGGGCTCCTGCCTGCCCCCCGGTGGCGTACCGCCGCCCACACCATCGCAGCAAGACCCATGACCGCCAGGATCCACTCCGGCACCTGTCCCACACGGTCGGCAAGGGTGAGCGTGTCGCGCAGCGGGACGGACTCCACCAGGTAGCCCACGTTGGCCTCATCTATCTCGGATACGACCGCGCCGTTGGGTGAGATCACGGCGCTGATCCCGCTGGTCGCGGCGACGAGCACGGCCCGCCCGTGCTCGACAGCCCGCAGTCGGGACATGGCCACCTGCTGCTCGGGCTGACCCAGTCCGGCGAACGTCGCGTTGTTCGTCTGGACCACGATCACGCGCCCGCCACCCGTGACGGCGTCGTGCACGACCTCGTCGTAGGCGATCTCGAAGCAGATGACGTCGCCGAGGAGTACTGAGCCGGCCTGCAGCACGCCTGGCTGCTCGCCGGGGGCCATGTCACGGGGGACGCGGTCCAGCCGCCCCACCAGTGGCGCGATGAGGGAGCGGAACGGGATGTACTCCCCGAAGGGCACGGGATGGGTCTTCATGTAGACGTCCGATGGACCGGTCTGCGGATCCCACACGATGCCGACATTGGCGATGCGCGTGGGGTCCCCCGGAGCGTCGATGATCGCGCCTACCAGGATCGGGGCGTTGACGGCGCGCGCAGCAGCCGTGAGTTCCTCGGCAACCGCGCGATCTGCATAGGGGTCGATGTCGACGGCGTTCTCCGGCCAGATCACGACGTCCGGCTGGGGCACCTCCCCCGACGCGACGTCCTGCGCCAACTGCAGCGTCTGTGCGAGGTGACGCTCGAGCACCTCGCGGCGTTCGTCAGCCACCGTCAGGCCCGTGCTGGGCACTCCCCCCTGGATGACCGCGGCCACGGCGGTACCGGGAGTCCCCTGGCCGTCAACAGGGCGTGGCACGAAGAAGCCGGCCACGCCGATGGCGATGAGGCCCACCGCGCAGGCCGCGATCCAACGGCGCCAGGCGACCGGGCGCGTCACGGCGACAAGGACGAGTAGGGCCAGCACAGCGCCCGCGAGCGCCGTGGCGAAGGTGACGGCGGGCGCTCCCGCGACCGCCGCCCACGGCGTGAGCGACGTTGCCGTCTGAGCGAAGGCAAGCCGACCCCAGGGGAAACCCCCGAGCGGGATCCGATCGCGCAAGGCCTCTTGCAGCACCCAGACGCAGGCCACCCAGAAGGGCCACCAGCGCAGCCGCGTCACCAGTGCCTGTCCGGCTCCGACGAGGGCGATCCAGAAGGCGCACAGCGCCACGAGAAGCACCCAGGCGTCCCCTCCGACGACGGTCATCCACCTCAGGAGGATCGCGAAGGACACAGCCCCCTGGATGGCGCCCAGGAAAGCGCCCCTCCACGCTGTCGTGCGGAAGGTCGCGATGACGAAGGCGGCAACGGCAGGGGGCGCCAGCAACGAGGCCCCGACCGGCGGGAAAGCCAGCGCCAGCATCACCCCCGATGCGATCGCCAGGAGGATGCGCCAGTGCAGACGCAGTGAGAGCGAGCCGGTCAGGGCTGGAGTCATGACAGATCCCCGCTGTCGAACAGCGTGGTGCCGGAGCGCACCGTCCGCCAGCAACGCGGAGCATCGGCCTCCATGTCCGGCAGCGGCGGGGTGCCCGACCGAGGATCGGTGCTCCACGCGGCGATACGTCCGTCCGGTGC
>JBEGMG010000048.1:0-10489 GCA_041183165.1 Actinomycetota bacterium
ATCCTGCTCGATCTCATGCTGCCCGGTATCTCGGGCACGGAGGTCTGCCGCACGCTCCGCCAGAAGTCCGCGGTGCCGATCATCATGGTGACGGCCAAGGATGGTGAGGTCGACAAGGTTGTGGGCTTGGAGCTCGGCGCTGACGACTACGTCACCAAGCCATTCTCCTCCCGCGAGCTCGTCGCGCGCATCAGGGCTGTCCTACGCCGCCGCGGTGAGCCGGAGGAGATGCTTCCCAGCACCCTCGAGGCGGGACCGGTGCGGATCGACGTCGACCGCCATGTGGTGGCGGTCCGTGGGCAGACCATTGCGATGCCGCTCAAGGAGTTCGACCTGCTCGAGCTCCTCGTCCGCAATGCCGGCCGGGTGCTCACGCGCGGTCAGATCATCGATCGCGTGTGGGGATCGGACTACGTGGGCGACACCAAGACGCTCGACGTCCACGTGAAGCGCCTGCGCGCCAAGATCGAGGTGGATCCGCGCAATCCCACGCTCATCCTGACCGTGCGCGGGCTTGGCTACAAGTACGAGGCCGAGTAGCGACCGGAGTCGCTAGCTCGCCGGGACGTAGCCGGCGTAGTAGCCCACATCAGGGACTACCAGCGAGGTGAACTCGGTGACGCCGTTGGTCGTGAAGGCGAGCGACACGGTCGAGTAGGACCCCGCCGGCGTCGCCAGCCCCTCGATGAGGAGGACGTTCTCGACCGGAGCACCCTCGGCGCCGTAGCCGAAGGTCGCGAACGACCCCGGCTCGATCGTGACGGCAGGAGCCGTGAGGGGCTGTCCATCGACCGTGACTGCGGTGAGGGTGTCGGGTGCATCGCCCTGGTTGAACACAGCCATCACGAGGGACGCGCGCCCTGCTTCGTTGCGCACGACAGTGGCGTTCTCGATGCGAAGGGATCCCACGATCTCCTGGGTGCCGTTGCCTGAGTTCATCGAGTTCTGCATCGTGGTGCTCGCACCCAGACCCTGCCAGCAGCCAGCGAGTAGTGGGGCAGCGACCAAGACCGTCGCTACGAGGGCGATTCTGCGGGCCAAGTGCCTGCGCACAGCGATCACGTGGTGCTCCTGCGGCTACGTCGGGCGTCGCATGTCGACGTCCGGTCGCGCGTACGGCGACCCCTCCACAGTAGCGGGTACGGCCCCTGGGACTCGGAGTGGTGCTCCTGATGCCCGTGATATCCTGATGGACCGGGAAAGGGGTCTCACCATATGACGTTCAAGGTTGGCGACACCGTCGTCTACCCCCATCATGGGGCTGCCCTCATCGAGGCCGTCGAGGTCAGGGTCATCAAGGGGGCCGAGAAGGAGTACCTCGTACTCCGTGTCGCCCAGGGGGATCTCACGGTCCGCGTACCCGCCGACAACGTCGATCTCGTGGGCGTACGCGATGTGGTCAACGCCGAGGGCCTGGACAGGGTCTTCGAGGTCCTTCGCCAGCCCTACACCGAAGAGCCCACCAACTGGTCGCGTCGCTACAAGGCCAACCTCGAGAAGCTCGCCTCGGGTGATGTCATCAAGGTCGCCGAGGTCGTGCGCGACCTGTGGCGCCGCGAGCGTGAGCGCGGTCTCTCGGCTGGCGAGAAGCGGATGCTGGCCAAGGCGCGTCAGATCCTCGTGAGCGAACTCGCCCTCGCGGAGAAGACCAACGAGGACAAGGCCGAGGCCATCCTCGACGAGGTTCTCGCCTCCTAGGTCGTCACGGGCCGCCTGCGCGGCCCGTGCCAGTGGAACCGGAGATCGCCATGGGCGACGCCCCCCTCACTGCGGTGATCGTCCCCGCTGCGGGACGCGGCGAGCGACTGGGCCCGGGAGCCCCCAAGGCCCTGCGCACCCTGGCAGGCCAGCCGATCCTCCTTCACGCCGTGCGCAATCTGGCTGCAGCGCGCGACATCGACCTCATCGTCGTCGCCGTTCCTGAAGACGCTGCGGAGGAGTCGCGCGCACTCCTCGCCGGCATAGAACTCCCCATCGTCATCGTGTCGGGCGGAGACACCCGTCAGGACTCCGTCGCCCGGGCACTGCTCGCACTGCCCGCAGAGGTCGACGTCGTCCTGGTGCACGATGCAGCCCGGCCCCTCGTTCCCGCCGAAGTCGTCGATCGCGTCGCAGCAGCGGTGCGCTCAGGCGCGCAGGCGGTGATCCCGACCCTGGGCGTCGTCGACACCATCAAGGAGGTGGACGGCGATGGCATCGTGCGCGCCACACTCGATCGCGCACGCCTGCACGCCGTCCAGACCCCGCAGGGCTTCCATCGCGACGTGCTCCAGCGCGCCCACGCCGAATCCGATGGCGGGGACGCCACTGATGACGCGGGAATGGTGGAGCGCATGGGCGTGACCGTCCACGTGGTCCCCGGCCACGAGGAAGCGTTCAAGATCACGCGACCACTCGACCTCGTGCTCGCCGAGGCGATCCTCGTCCGTCGTCGGGCCAGCGGCGGTGTCGGCTAGTCGCGTGGGCGTGGGCGTCGACGTCCATGCCTTCGCACCCGGTCGGCCCCTCTGGGTCGCCGGTCTGCTCTGGGAGGGCGACGGACTCGAGGGGCATTCCGATGCCGACGTCGCGGCGCATGCAGCCTGCGATGCCCTGCTCTCGGCAGCCGGTCTCGGTGACCTGGGTTCGCTCGTCGGTGTCGATGATCCGCAGTGGTCAGGGGCGAGTGGGACGGCGCTCCTCGCACACGCGGCCGCGCATGTCCGCGAGGCCGGCTGGGAGATCGCCAATATCTCGATCCAGGTGATCGGCGTGCGGCCACGGATCGGCACGCGTCGTTCGGAAGCCGAGGCGGCACTCTCGGCTGCTGCCGCGGCGCCGGTGAGCGTCGCAGGGACCACCACGGATGGTCTCGGCCTCACCGGGCGCGGCGAGGGCCTCGCGGCGATCGCCACCGCCCTCCTCAGTGCGCCCTGATTCCGGCCCTTCCGATACGGTCCCCCCATGACCGCGACCCTCCCGCCCGAGGCCTTCCCGATGCTCGATGCTCCTGAGTTCGCCACGATCGCGACCAGCAATCCCAACGGCTACCCGCAGTTGTCGGTGGTGTGGGTCGAGCGCGATGGCAACGACCTCCTCGTGTCCACCATCAAGGGGCGTCGTAAGTACCTCAACATGGAGCGTGACCCCCGCGTCACCGTCCTGGTCTACCCCAAGGACAACCCCTACTCCTACGTCGAGGTCCGTGGCACCGTGACGATGACCGAGGAGGGTGGCCGGGAGCTCATCGATCGCCTCAATCAGGCCTACACGGGCACCGATCGATACACCGGCGACGATGGCACCGACAACGTCCGCGTGGTGTGCCGCATCACGCCGGACAAGGTCGTCACGCGCCTGCCCCACTAGTCTGTGCCGGTGACCCTGCGCCTCTACGACACCGCGTCCCGCGCGGTGCGCGACTTCGTCCCCCTGGAGCCGGGGCGTGCGTCGATCTACCTGTGTGGGGCCACGGTGCAGGCACCGCCCCACGTGGGCCACATCCGGTCGGGCCTGGCCTTCGACATCCTCAGGCGCTGGCTAGAGGCGTCCGGATACGACGTCACGTTCGTCCGCAATGTCACGGACATCGACGACAAGATCCTCGCCCGCGGGGCCGAGGAAGGCGTGCCCTTCTGGCAGGTGGCGATGCGCAACGAGCGCGCCTTCACCTGGGCCTACGACGTCCTCGGCTGCCTGCCTCCCACGTATGAGCCGCGCGCGACCGGTCACGTGCCCGAGATGGTCGAGCTCATGCACCGGCTCATCGACAGCGGTCATGCGTACGCCGCTGACGGCGATGTCTACTTCGATGTCCGCTCCTTCCCCGAGTACGGCGCCCTGAGCGGACAGCGCCTCGATGACATGCAACCCGCGGGAGATTCCGAGGCGTCGGTCAAGCGCGATCCGCGTGACTTCGCGCTGTGGAAGTCGGCGAAGCCCGGCGAGCCGCAGTGGGCCACTCCCTGGGGTCCCGGCCGGCCGGGCTGGCACCTGGAGTGCTCGGCGATGGCGTCGAGGTATCTGGGGCCGGCGTTCGACATCCACGGTGGTGGCATGGACCTGCTCTTCCCCCACCACGAAAACGAGATCGCCCAATCCAAGGCCGCGGGCGATGAGTTCGCGCGCTACTGGATGCACAACGCCTGGGTGACGACGTCCGGCGAGAAGATGAGCAAGTCGCTGGGCAATTCGCTGCTGGTCTCCGAGGTCGTCAAGCGCGTCCGGCCGGTCGAACTGCGCTACTACCTCGGCTCCGCGCACTACCGCTCGATGCTGGAGTTCTCCGACGAGGCGCTCGCTGAGGCGGCGTCTGGCTACCGGCGCATCGAGGGCTTCCTCGGCGCGCCGCAGGAAGCGCTCGGAGACCGCCCCTCCGCCTCCGAGATCCCCGCGGCATTCGCGGCGGCCCTCGACGATGACCTCGGCGTGCCCCAGGCACTCGCCGTCCTGCATGACACCGTGCGGGCGGGCAATACCGCGCTCGCCGATGCAGATGCGGTTGCCGCACGGCGTGCGCGCGATGAGGTGGCCGCGATGCTCGACGTGCTCGGGCTCAATCCGTACGCCGAGCAGTGGGCTGCGGGGGCCGATGACGGTGCCGCTCGGCGTGCGCTCGCACCGCTGGTCGACGTCGTGCTCGCGCAGCGACAGGCTGCGCGCGATCGCAAGGACTTCACCGTCGCGGATGCCCTCCGCGACGGACTGGCCTCCTCGGGGATCGTCGTCGAGGACACCCCGGCCGGCGCGCGCTGGTCGCTAGCAGAGGAGTCCTGATGGCAGGCAATTCCCAGCGCAAGGGAGCCATGCGCAAGGAAGGCACCAAGAAGGGCATGACCGTGGGCTCCGGTGGCCAGCGCCGCAAGGCGCTCAAGGGCAAGGGGCCGACCCCGAAGGCGGAGGAGCGGGCGAAGCACCCTGCCGCCCGGCGCGCGCGCGCCGCTGAGAAGCAGGCCGCCAAGCGTGCACCGGCTGCGCGGGCGCGCAAGGACGGACGCGAGGTGCTCGTCGGGCGCAATCCCGTGGTCGAGGCGCTGCGTGCGGGCGTCCCCGCGTCTGCGCTCTACGTCCAGCAGTACGTCGACACCGACGATCGAGTGCGCGAAGCCCTCACCATTGCGGCCGACAATGGCATGCCCCTGCTCGAGGTCACCCGTATCGAGCTCGATCGCATGTCCGGTGGAGCGGCGCACCAGGGCCTGCTGCTCACCGTCCCGGCGTACGACTATCTCGATCCCGCCGATCTGCTCGAGCGGGCCATCGACTCGGGCACACCCACTCTCATCGTCGCGCTCGACGGCGTGACCGATCCGCGCAACCTCGGAGCCATCGTCCGCTCGGCGGCGGCCTTCGGCGCCGATGGTGTGGTCGTGCCGGAGCGTCGCGCCGCCGGGGTCACGGGGTCGGCGTGGAAGGCTAGTGCCGGGACCCTCGCGCATGTGCCGGTGGCCCGCGCGACCAACCTCACACGCGCGCTCACCGCCTACCGCAAGGCGGGGTGCACGGTGATCGGCCTCGCGGCCGACGGGGACATGGAGCTCACGGCGCTGCCCCGTGACATCGCTGACGCTCCTCTTGTCCTCGTGATCGGCGGAGAAGGACGGGGACTCGGCCGTCTCGTCAGCGAGACGTGCGATCACACCGTGTCGATCCCCATGGCGACTTCGACAGAGTCGCTCAACGCTGCGGTCGCCGCGGGGATCGCCCTCTACGCCGTCGCGTCGCTGCGCTCGTCCTCCTGAGAATCCGAGCCCTTGGGTAGGAGCGTCTGGGCGACCAGGGGGAAAACCAGTACCGACAGTGCGCCCGCTCCGACGAGCGCTGCGGCGACCGACGGTTCCATCAGTCCGGCGCTGAGTTCCACTGACGTCACGGCGACGATGATGGGCAGTGCGGTCGCGACATAGAGCGAGTATCCGGCGCGTTCCTTCGCGTGCGGAATTGCGCGGCGGTAGAGGAAGAACTGCGGTACGCCGCGGACAATGAGGAGCAGGACGAAGAAGACGAACAGCAGGCTCGGGTTGGCAAGGATGGAGCTGATGTCCAGCCTGGCTCCCGAGACGATGAAGAAGATCGGGATGAAGATCCCGAAGGCGATCGCCTCCACCTTCGTCTGCAGCCCGCGCTGCTCGCCGGCCGGGACCAGCTGCTTGGTGATGATGCCGGCGATGAAGGCACCGAGGACCACGTCCAGGCCGAAGTCCTCGGCGATCGCGAGAAGTGCTATCAGGAGCAGCGCCGTAAGGCGCACGGCTGTCTGCGCGCTGGTCTCCTGCCCGCGTTCGATGACCGCCACGACCCGATTGGTGCGCAGCAAGGCTGGAACCTTGGCGAAGAGGAGCGCGACGGCAGCGAAGAGCACGACGGACAGCAGTGCCATCCAGAAGGACTTGGTCGTGAGCAGCAGTGAGATCGCGAGGACGGGTCCGAATTCGCCGATGGCGCCCGCCCCCATGAAGTAGTTGCCGAAGGGTGTCTTGAGCAGTCCCTTGTCGCTCAGGATCGGGAGCAGTGTCCCCAGTGCTGTGCTCGTGAGGCAGATGGCGACGCCGAGGGAGTCGTCGATGACGCCGAGCCTCTGCAACATCCCGGCTGCGACGAGTGCGAGTGCCGCGCTGACCAGCCAGCCGGTGAGTGCGAGCTTGCCCGATCTGCCCTCGACCGCGCGCTTCTCCAGTTCGAGGCCTGCGGCGAAGAAGAGGAAGGCCAGACCGAGCTCGGCAAGCAGGTCGATGGCATCGTCAAGCTGGATCCAGCCCAGCACCTCAGGGCCAAAGATGACCCCGAAGGTCAGCATGAGGACCACCTCGGCCACGGGCAGCCGCAGGAGCCCGACCAGCAGGGGGGTGCCTGCCGCGATGGCAGCGATGACCAGCAGGGAGTTGAGCTCCCGGGTCAGATCGCTGCTCGACGCCGTCACCATCACGGCCACGAGATCCATCGGCACTCCCTCCGCGCCGGAGCCTAGTGGTCGCTCAGCGACCCGGGAGGCCTCTAGTCTCGGTCCGTGGCATCTCGGTCTCCGTGGGCGATCCTCTTCGTCCTGGCAGCGGCACTCGCCCTCATTTCCCTCGACAACACGATCGTCAATGTCGCGCTGCCCACCCTCCAGGAGGAGTTGGGCGCGAGCACGGCTGAGCTCCAGTGGGTGGTCGATGCGTATTCGGTGCTCTTCGCCGGCACGCTCCTGCTCGCGGGCAGCCTCGGTGACCGATTCGGTCGTCGCCGGGCCCTCGTCATCGGCCTGATCGTCTTCGGAGGGGGCTCGCTCGCCGCGGGCTTCGCGACGACGGCCGATGCCCTCATCGTGTGCCGGGCGATCATGGGCATCGGCGGGGCCTTCATCATGCCCTCGACGCTGTCGATCCTCGTGCAGGTCTTCATGGACCCGCGCGCGCGTGCGCAGGCGATCGGCATCTGGGCAGCGGTGGCCGGAGCCGCCGTAGCGATCGGCCCGATCCTCGGCGGCTTCCTGCTCGAGGTCACGTCCTGGCATGCGATCTTCTGGGTCAACCCACCCCTGGTAGTGCTCGCCATGATCGCCACCCTCCTGCTCGTGCCGGAGTCCCTCGACCCGAGCAAGCCTCGACTGGACCCGCTCGGTGCGGTGCTCTCCACCATCGGCATCGTCGCCTTCGTCGTGACCGTGATCGAGGTGCCGGACCAGGGGATCTCGACAGTCACGATCCTGTCGACCGTCACGGCGATCGTCTTCCTCGCGGCCTTCGTCTGGTGGGAGCGTCGAGCGCCTCGCCCGCTCCTGCCCATGGAGCTCTTCGCCAACCGGCTCTTCACCGTCGCGATCATCACGGTGGCGCTGGTCTACGGCGCCCTCATGGGAGTGATGTTCTTCCTGCCGCAGTTCCTCCAGCTCGTGCAAGGGGACTCACCGCTCGCGTCCGGTATCGCGATGCTTCCTGCTGCGGGGGGCCTCTTCCTCGCTTCGCTCTTCAGCCCGCGCTGGGCGGAGCGGTGGGGCACCCGGCGGATCGTCGTACTCGGCCTCGTGCTCGTCGTCGTGGGCCTGTCGCTCGCTGCCTACCTGCACGTCGGCGGGAGCCTCGGCCTCATGGGACTCGGATTGGGCATGGTGCTGCCGCAGGCGACCAATGCCGTCCTTGCCTCGGTGCCGCGTGAGCGCGCGGGCATGGGCTCAGCGGTCAACGACGGCGTCGGCGAACTCGGCGGATCGCTTGGTGTCGCAATCCTCGGCTCGCTGCTCTCCCTCGGCTACCGCAATGAGATCGAGGCGCAGATCCAGGCCGCCGGTGATGCGATCAACACGATCCCCGCCGGTGTGGTCGACGCGGTGCGCGAGTCCCTCGCCGCCGGATCGCTCGCTGTCGCCAGGCTCCCTTCCGACTTCGCTACGCCGATTCGGGAGGCCGCGGGCAACGCCTTCGTTTCAGGTATGACAACTGCCCTCATGGTCGCGGCAGCCATCGTCGCCGCCGGTGCTTTCCTCGCGTGGCGCATGTTCCCCGCGCGCGTGGAGAAGGTGGAGGAGTAGCCGGGGGTAGCCTGCGGCCATGTCGACCATGGTTTCGCGAAAGCTTGTGGCCCTCGCTATCACCGCAACCGCGGTCGTCGGAAGCCTTCAGGCGGCTGTGCCATCTGCTGCACAGGCGGGTGCGGCGCGTGAGGGCATCACGTGGGTCGGCTGTCCGGACCGCATGCCCGAGGGGGTGGAGTGCGGACTCCTCGACGTGCCCATCGACTGGGCGATCCCCGACGACCCGCGCCGCGCCTCGATCGCCTTCGCGGTGCATCGAGCCACGGGAAAGCGCATCGGCACCTACACCTTCAATCCGGGGGGTCCCGGGGGCGCCGGAGTGTCCACCCTCCCGACGTGGCTCACCGGATTCCCCTACGGGCCGTCGGGGGCGCTGCCGCCCGCGGTGCTGCGGCACTTCGATGTCGTGGCGTGGGATCCCCGCGGCGTCGGGGCCAGCACCCCTGCCCTGGAGGGCTGCGACGGGAGCGCTACGTACGGCGAGTTGCCACAGGCGGGTCCGGTTGATTGGACGACGGTGGCGCAGACGTACGCCGCGTCGATGGCCACAGCGCTGCAGGCATGCCTCGCGGCGAATCCCGATCTGGCCCCCTACCTCGGCACGCACTACGTCATCCGGGATCTCGAGGCCCTTCGCAAGGCGTTGGACATCGATCAATGGACCTACAACGGCGTCAGCTACGGGACGACGGTCGGGATGGCCTACGCGCGGGAGTACCCCGCGCGTGTGCGCGCGCTGGTCCTCGACGGCGTTGCACCACCCAACCAGTCGCAGCTGGCTCAGGCATCCACCATGGCATGGGCGTGGTCGACGGCGCTGCGCGTCTTCGCGGGGACTTTCCCCGCCGGCTTCAGCGCGAAGGTCAATCGAGTGGTCGCTGCGCTGGATGAGGGACCCCTAGAGTGGCTGGGAGACCCGTTTCCGAGGTTCGCTACGGATCTCATTGGCCTGGACACCATGGTGGGTTCGCTGTGGATGCAGGACAGCTATTCCGGTTACCGCGCGATGTTCCAGGAACTCGATCGTTCGGCGCGCGAGCGCGGTCCGGTGCCCCAGCCCGTGCCACCGCGACCGGCTCGGGACGAGCGTGTGCCCTACATCGTGAGCTTCGTGCTGTGCGCGGATCGCCCCGATCGGCCCACGGTGGAGCAGGTGGCGGCGATCGCCGAGACGGCGTCCGCCGCAGGATTGACGGCTGCGGGGACGAAGGCGATCGAACGAGGCCTGTGGTGCTCGGGCTTGCCCTCCATCGGTGTGCCCCTTGATGCGACCAGCGAGCCCCTTCGACTGCCCGCGTCGGCGCTCGTGGTCAACGCGACTGGAGACCCCAAGACTCCGTGGCTGCGCGCGCGCGTCGCGGCGAGCACCATCGCGGGCGCGCGCCTGGTGTCATATAGCGGTACGCAGCATGGGCTGTATCGGCGCGTGGGATCGTCCTGCGTGGACTCGGCTGTTACGCGGTACCTGATGACCCTGCGACTGCCGAGCGCTGATGCGTCATGCCCCTTCAGCGTGGCGCCCGCACGCTGATCGCCGAGGAGTGGCCCCGAGAGGATTCGAACCTCCGACACAAGGTTTAGGAAACCTCTGCTCTATCCCCTGAGCTACGGGGCCTGGGCGCGTGTGTGCATCCGTTTTCGTGTGCGTGTGCATGACCTGCGCTCAAGCGTGGTGAGAGTCTACTGCGAGGGTGTGGGGGTGCCTTCGGTGGTGGATAGCCCGGGGGCATGTGGTTGCAGGTACCGGAGGAGGTCGAGGCGATCTCTTTCAGCAGCCGCTGTCGGCGAGGCCTCCGTTTGGCATCAGCGCATTGCACAAAACCGCGTCGGTCAGGTCCGCGCCGGTCAGGTCCGCGCCGGTCAGGTTCGCGACGGTCAGGTTCGCGGCGGTCAGGTTCGCGGCGGCCAGGTTCGCGCCGGTCAGGTTCGCGGAGGTCTGGTTCGCGTTGGTCAGGTTAGCGCCGGTAAGGTTAGCGCCGGTCAGGTTCTGTCTCTTAT
>JBEGMG010000049.1:0-3013 GCA_041183165.1 Actinomycetota bacterium
CTCGCGGCGATGACAGGCGGACGACTGCGCACGACGATCCCCTCGACCACGCCCACGGCCCTGGCGAGCCTCGGCACCGGCATGCCCCCCGGGGCCCACGGCATCGTCGGGGCGGCGTTCAGGGTGCCGGAGGACGACCTGCTGCTGCACCCCCTTTCCTGGACGGATGGGCCGCATCCCCTCGCCACGCAGCCGGAGCCCACGGTCTTCGAACGCGTGGAGGCCGCGGGCGTTCCGGTCCTGAGGATCGGCGCGAGCGCCTACGCCGACAGCGGTCTCACACGCGCGGTGCTCAGAGGGGGCGTGTACGCGGGCTCAGACACCGCTGATGCGATCGTCGACGCGATCGGAGGGCATCGCAGCGGCCTGGCCTATGCCTACCTGCCTGACCTGGACCGCACGGGTCACGTCCACGGGGTGGGCTCTCAGGAGTGGCTCGAGGGCCTTCTCGCCGTTGACGAACTGGTGGCGCGCATCATCGAGCGCATCGACGACCGCCACCTCCTCGTGGTGACCGCCGACCACGGGATGGTGGACTGCCCGCCGGCTGCGCGGGTGAGCGTCGAATCGCTTCCCGGTGTCGAGCGCGTGCTCACCGTCGCGGGGGAGCCGCGATTGCGGCACATCTACGTGCGCCCCGGCGAGACAGCCGCCCTGAGGACGTCATGGACTGACGCGCTGGGCGAGAGGGCCTTCGTGCTCGACCGCGACGAGGCCCTCGGCCTGGGGCTCTTCGGGCCGATGGACGAGCACTACTCGGGGCGTATCGGCGACCTCGTGCTCCTCGCCCGCGGCGACACGCTGCTGGTGAGCGAGGTGGATCCCCTTGTGTCCAGTCTCTTGGGCCAGCATGGCTCCGTGACCGAGGCGGAGATGGAGATCCCCCTGCTCCTGGCCCGGGGGAGCGGGCGTGGCTGAGCTCGTGTTCTTCTCGGGCACCATGGACTGCGGCAAGTCGACGCTTGCCCTGCAGACGGATCACAACCACTCCTCGCGAGGCCGCGCCGGCCTGGTCTTCACCCAGATGGATCGGGCGGGCACCTCGGTGCTGTCGAGCCGGCTGGGCTTGAGAGTCGATGCGATCGAGGTGGAGCCTGCAGTGGATCTCAGGCGCGTGGTCGTCGATCACCTCTCCGCCGGTGGGAGGCTGGACTACCTCATCTGCGACGAAGCTCAGTTCTATACGCCCGAGCAGATCGAGCAGTTGGCCGAAGTCGTGGATGAGTTCGGCATCGACGTGTATGCGTTCGGCATCACCACGGACTTCCGCACGAGGCTCTTCCCAGGCTCCGCGCGCCTCATCGAGTTGGCCGATCGCGTGGAGGTGCTGCAGGTAGCCGCACTGTGCTGGTGCGGCCGGCGGGGCACGCATCAGGCCCGCACGGTCGCCGGGGCCATCGTGCGTGACGGGGACCAGGTTGTGGTCGGTGACGTGGACGGCGCCGGTGCCGGGCAGGTGGCCTACGAGGTCCTATGCCGAGATCACCATCGGCGCGGGATCACGGCCGCGAACGCTGGCCGCGAGCACCAGTCCCGCGATCCACTGCCCTTCGAGGAGTGACGCTCAGGCGTCCGACTGGCCTGCGCCGAAGAGGATCTCGTCCCAGCGGGGCACGCTTGCCCTGCGGCCCTTCCGCGACTTCGTGCGGCTGGTCTCGCTGGGGACCGTCGCCGGTTCCGACGACGCGGTGTCCTGCGCGGGTGCGTCGTCGCCGTCATCGGCCGCGTGCGTCGCCTCGGTCTCGGGCTCTTCCGCCGCAGGAGTGGTGTCGACGGCCGGAGTCGACGTATGCGCGTCCTTGCGAGGCAGCGACACGGTCGAGGTCGACGAACGCAGCGGCACGACGACGTCCTCGGATGCGAGGCGATGCGACGCGGCGTCATCGGGTTGGATCGACCGCGAGCGCGGATCGTAGAGCCACGTGGAAACAGGAGAGTCATCGCCGATGGCCGCCACCACGGTCCATCGCCCATCGGGTCGGCGCCATGCGTCCCACACCAGTGCGCCATCGCCCTTGCCGCGCACATCGCGCTGGACCAGCGTCTCGAGATCTTCTGTGCCCGGCCTGACCACGCACATGCGCGCCTGCTCGCTTACCCACGCGCGTTCGGCAAGCGGGGGACCGCTGAAGCGCTCTATGTCCGACGAATCCATACCGGATTCCTCGGCGAGCTCGGCGACCGTGGCGCCCGAGCGAAGCCGGGATTGGATCTCCCGGGGGCTCAGCGTGTTCAGGGCGGCCTCCTCGCGGCGGTGCGCACGACGTGCGTCGAGGTCAGACGTTAGCCGACGATCACGCGTGGCGGGCGTGGACCCCGCTACGCACCCGCCGATGGCCCGCGACGGCGACGATCGCCACGAGCACCGCTGACCCGAGGGTGACGAGGAAGCCGGCCTGGGGGCCGGCCCTGTCGACGAGCCAGCCGGTCCCTGCGGTCGAGGCGGCTACCCCCAGGCCGATAGCGGAAATCGCCCACGACAGGCCCTCCGTGATCTGGCTCGGCTGCACGAGCGCCTCGACCAGGGAGAAGCCCGTGATGAGGACGGGGGAGACGGCCAGGCCCGCCAGGAGCACCAGGACGCCCAGGGCCAGGAGCGTCGGGCGCAGGAGCAGGGGAAGCGTGACGACGAGCAGGGCCAGTGAGGCGACGAGGAGCTGCCGGGGTAGGCGGTCGTCGCTGGCTCCACCCGACCGACTTCCGAGGACGAGCGCCGAGGCCATCGAGCCGACGGCGTAGGACGCCAGGATGATGCCGGCGACCGCGCGCTGACCCGCATCGTCGGCCAGGGCCACGGTGGCGACGTCGATCGACCCGAAGACACCGCCGATCGCGACGAGGACGATGAGTACGGAGGGCACTCCCGTGCGGCGCCGCGGATGCTCACCGCGCGAGCGTGGGGAGCCACCGGCGGGCGGCTCGCTGCCTCGCTGCAGGAGGAGCAGCGTCGACCCGATGGTCACGAGGACCGCCGAAGCGACGACCGGTGCCGGAGCGGACAGCGCGACAGCGA
>JBEGMG010000050.1:0-2550 GCA_041183165.1 Actinomycetota bacterium
TCCCACGGCACCGTGCACTTCCTCATGCGCAGTACTTCCTCATACGAACCCCCACCCCCCCGAATTGATGTCGCTGTCTGGGCAATGACGCCCGACCCGAGTTGCGGTGCGCACCATCAGCATCACGGGTGACTGACCGGCAATGGGGACCGACACGCACGCGCGCGGTCATACTTAGACACGTGCAAGACAGGCGAAAGAAAGAAATTCCTCTGACGCGGGATACCGGATAATCATTCACGATCACAGGGCACCGCGAGACGGCCTTGCGCCCCGGCACTACGCGGGTCGGAGGGCGCCGTCCTGCCAGGTGATGACTCGATCGACCACGTCCTGGGCCACAGCCACGACTGAGCTGCCCATCGCCACCGCGTGTGCCTCGAGAATCCCATAGGCGTCATCGATGCCGACGTGTGCCTTCGTAGCCACGAGTCCCTTGGCCTGCTCGATCGTGACCCGAGAATGAAGGGCGTTCTCGAGCTGCTCGGCCACCACACCGGACTCTCGTGCGAGCCGCTGCTGCACGAGGCCGACCGCGGCCACGTCGGCAAGGGCTTGGACAGCATCAAGGTCCTGCGTCGTCACCGCTCGGGGCGCGGTCCAGAAGACATTGAGGGCACCCACGACCCGCGCCCGCAAGCGCAGGGGCACCGCCGCCGCCGAAACGAACCCGAGGGTGCGAGCCTCAGTGGCGAAACCGGGCCAGCGATTGCCGGCCAAGATATCCGGAGCGGTCACCACGGCGCCCGAGCGCCAGCACTCGTAGCACGGTCCTTCCTCCCGCTGAAGCTCGAAGATCTCCAGGAGGCGCGTGTCCTCGTCCGATGCGGAAAGGACCTGCAGGCGGCCGGTTGCGTCTTCGAGCATGACGCCCGCGGCTCCCGCACCTAGCAGACTGACCGTCGAGACGGTCAGCTGATGGGCAAGGTCTAGGAACTCGAAATCCGATGCGAGTGTCCGCACGGCGTCAGCCATGACATGGGCGAACGCCGCGTCGTAACCACCGGAGCCCTTGATTTCAGTCATGACACACGCCCCTCACGTGTCAAAGGACAAAACCCTTGAGTCATCACGGTTCCTCGAATCTGACTTCGCCCGCCACGATGCGCGAAGCGAGCTCGTAGAGGGTGACCCCATCGACGAACGCGCGCGCACGCATCCGCGCCAGGGCATCCTCAATGGTGCAGTCGAGCATGCCTGCAATCATTCCGGTTGCTTGGTGGACGCGAAGTCGATCCACGTCTCGATGCGCCAGGAGGGACTCGAATTGAGACCCCTGGAGCCCCGCCTGGACATAGATGAGCGCATGCGTTGCAATGTCGACCAGGGCCAGGCAGTCGAGGTACTGGCTGTCATCCAACTCAATCGGCTGGGCCCTCATCAGGCTGAGCGCACCCAGTCGCGCCCTGCCGATACGCAGCGGGAAGCAGAAGACTGCGGCGACACCCATCTCGTGGGCGACGCGGGCGAACTGCGGCCAGTGCTGGAACTCGATGGAATCGGCACTGGATGCCTCCACGTGCTCGTTCGTTGCCGCCACATCGAAGGTGGGGCCCTCACCGAGTGCGTACTCGGCTTTGGCGACATCAAGCGCCCAGTTATCCGAAGCAGCGAGTGGCCCCTCCGGCACTCCCGCCACCTGGAGTCCGATCACGGCCCCGTCCACAGGAACTTCAGTGACGGCGAGAAGGCACAGTCGCTGGAGGAGGGAGTGGGGATCGCCCGGACCCAGCCGAGCAACGAGCCCCGCTCGGCGGTCCACGTCATCCGGCACCGAAGAGCCCCTTCCGTGGGTTTGCCTTGCGTTGGGCCGGGGTCAACCTACACGCCGGATGACTGGCCATGGGGGATGTCTTCTGGCGCGAGCAACTCCCCCGTGAGCCGTGCTGCCTCCACCGCCTCGAGGCGCGAGTGCACTCCGAAGTAGCGGTAGATGGCCATCGACTCCACTCGCACTGTCGATTCACTGAAACCGATGCTGCGAGCGATCTGACTATTGGTCCGCCCTAGGGACATCGCCTTGAGGATCACCTGCTGACGCGGCGTGAGGACCGCCTCGTCATCATCGCCGACATCGTCGCTGGTGGCCTCGTTTGCGGCGTCATCGGACTCAGGGTGCGCCGTGGACCATAGATGCCGGACGAGAGTGAGTCTCGATACCCAACCGATCGCATCCTCCGCGTCGATGGCTTCGAGCGAGATAGCCACTACCTCCAGCGGGGCAGAGACGCGAGAGATCGGGAGGCACACATGGACATTCGTGGACCCGTCGCTCCCTCGATACCGGGCCAGGGGGATCCCCTGGGCCAGCGCCGAGCCGGCCGTGTCCTGCCCCCAGAGGCAGCCCACGGCCCAGGCAAGCAACTCCACATCAGGGCTCTCGGTGGAACCACGTCTGAGACTTCCCTGCGCTGACACGCCGACCGTTTCCACGGAGAGCAGGCGCGAGCTGGGAACGATCCGACGGACCAGGGTCTTGGCAGAAGGAAAGGGTGAGGCGTTCGAGCCTGCCGTCTCCAAGAGTGCGAAAAGCACGTCACGATACCAATG
>JBEGMG010000051.1:0-9048 GCA_041183165.1 Actinomycetota bacterium
TTCGGCGGACACGCTTCGGGTGACGCTCTCGATGGATGAAGCGGCCGCCTTTGCGCGCCGAGCGAAGGCCCTCGTGGCAGCGGGGCGTCCTCCCTGCCCCTTCTGCCTCCAGCCCCTCGACCCCGGTGGCCACATCTGCCCCCGGGCCAACGGATACCGGCGCCAACCGTGAGCGAGGTGCGAGAGGACGTGGAGGTCCTCCTCTCGCGTGGCGACGTGGATGTCGAAGGCCGCCTCTGGGACTCCTCCAATGCAGCCCTGCGAGTGGAGTGCGTCGAAGGCGATCAGCTCGTGCGCGCCGTCTACAAGCCCCGCAGCGGTGAACGGCCGCTGTGGGACTTCCCGACCGGCACCCTGGGGAGGCGGGAGGTTGCCACCTACGTCGTCGATCGGGCCCTGGGCTGGGGTCTCGTTCCCCCGACCGTCTGGCGGGAGGACGCCCCCCTCGGACCGGGCAGCCTCCAGGCGTGGGTGGAGGCCGATGTGCAGGACCCGCCGGTCGACGTGGTGGACACCGGCGCGGTCCCGGATGGCTGGCATGTCGTCGTGGAGGGCGAGGGCGCCCGCGGTGACCATGTCTGTCTCATCCATGAGGAGTCGCTGTCCCTGCGACGTGTCGCGCTACTTGATGCGATCGTCAACAACGCCGACCGCAAGGGGGGCCATGTGCTGCGAGTGGCTCCCGGCGACGTGGCGGGAATCGATCATGGGCTCACCTTCCATACGGAGACGAAGCTGCGCACCGTCCTATGGGGATGGGCCGGCACACCCATCGATCCGCCACTGGTCGAGGATCTCGTCCGACTCGCTGAGGATTGGCGCGCCGTGGGCGAGGACTTGGAGCCCCTCCTCACTCGAGCGGAGATCGCAGCCGCTGGTCAGCGCCTCGAGCAACTCCTGCGCAACGGTGAGTACCCGGGTCCGGACGGCGCGTGGCCCGCGCTGCCCTGGCCCGCCATGTGACGGCAACGCGTGCGGATCTCCTAGGCTCACGGCATGGAGTCCTGGCCGTATCCGCCCGTCCCCCCACTGGGTCCGGGCGGGCGGCCTGTGCGGGTGCGCGACACGTCGAGCGGTGAGCTGCGCCCCACGGCACCGGGCGAAGAAGCGCGCCTGTACGTCTGCGGGATCACGCCGTACGACGCGACCCACATGGGCCACGCGGCGACCTACCTGGCCTTCGACACCCTCGTGCGCGCGTGGATCGATGCGGGACATCGAGTGCGCTATGTGCAGAACGTCACGGATATCGACGACCCGCTCCTGGAGCGGGCGGTTGCAACGGGCCAGGACTGGCGCGAGATCGCACGTCGAGAGACGCAGCTCTTCCGCGAGGACATGGAGTTCCTGCGCGTGGTCCCGCCGGATGCCTACATCGGTGCGGTCGAGTCGATACCGAGTGTCGTGAAATGCGTCGAGGGACTCCAGGAGCGTGGCGCCGTTTACGACGTCGACGGCGACCTCTACTTCGACATCTCCGCGGACGCGCGCTTCGGTGGGGTGTCCGGCCTGTCGCGCGAGGAGATGCTCGAGCTCTTCGCGGAGAGAGGTGGCGACCCACTTCGCCCCGGTAAGCGCGATCCCCTGGATCCACTGCTCTGGCGCGCGGCGCGACCGGAGGAGCCCGCGTGGGACACGCCCCTCGGGCACGGCCGCCCCGGATGGCACATCGAGTGCGTCGCCATCGCGCTCGACGAGCTGGGGATGACCTTCGATGTGCAGGGTGGAGGCCGCGATCTCATCTTCCCCCACCACGAGATGGGAGCGAGCCACGCGGAGGTGCTTACGCAGGCGCGGCCCTATGCGCGCGACTACGTCCACGCGGGAATGGTCGGTCTCGACGGCGTCAAGATGAGCAAGTCACTCGGCAACCTGGTCTTCGTCCATCGCCTGCGCGAATCGGGGGTGAGCCCGGGTGCGATACGCCTCGCCGTCCTGGCACATCACTACCGCGAAGACTGGAGCTGGACCGACGATGGGCTGACCGCCGCAGCGGAGCGACTTGCGCGATGGACCAGGGCCGCCTCCCTGGACGCCGGTCCACCTGCCGAGGCGACGGTGGCCGATATGCGCGCGGCCGTTTCCGATGACCTCGGCACCCCAGAAGCCCTCGCCGCCGTAGATCGCTGGGTGGACGACGCGCTCACGCGAGGGGGGAGCGATCCTTCCGCGCCCGCGCGCATCCGCGCGGCCGTGGATGCTCTCCTGGGCGTGCAGCTCGCGCCTTAGCCGCCGCCTACGACGACTTCTCGTCGTGGCCGCCGAACTCCTTGCGCTGGGCCGACATCACCCTGTAGGCGAAGTCAGCCATGCCCTGGCTGTCGAAGCGCGAGTAGAGGGCCTCGGTGAGAACCGGAGCGGGCACGCCCTCCTCGATGGCGGCGATCGAGGTCCAGCGTCCCTCACCCGAGTCGGACACCCGGCCGGAGAATTCCGCGAGGTCGCCCGAGCGCGAGAGGGCGAGTGCCGTGAGGTCAAGAAGCCACGAGCCGACGACACTTCCTCGGCGCCACACCTCGGTGATCGCGGGCAGATCGAAGGAGTACTGGTAGTACTCGGGATGCTCCAGGGGCGCCGTCTCGGCATCCGCCTCGCGCTGACGCAGTCCCGTGTCCGCGTGCTTGAGGATGTTCAGACCCTCCGCATACGCCGCCATGAGGCCGTACTCGATGCCGTTGTGGACCATCTTCACGAAGTGGCCCGCGCCGCTGGGTCCGCAGTGCAGCCATCCGGCCTCGCCCGGCAGGAGCGCACCCGTGCGGTCCGCCGTACGCGGAGCCGAATCGACGCCGGGTGCGACGGACTCCCAGATCGGGTCGAGGCGGTTCACTGCCTCATCGTCGCCGCCGATCATGAGCGAGTAGCCCCGATCCAGGCCCCATACGCCACCGGAGGTGCCGCAGTCGACGTAGTGGATGCCCTGGGGGCGCAGTGACGCCGACCGCCGTATGTCGTCACGGTAGTAGGAGTTGCCTCCGTCGATCATCGTGTCGCCCCGCTCGAGCAGGCCGCCGAGTTCGCTGACGACCGCCTCCGTGATCGCACCCGCCGGCACCATGATCCAGACGTTGCGTGGAGCGGTCATCTTGGCTGCCAGGTCTGCCAACGAGTCCGCTCCCACGGCTCCCTCGGCAACGAGGGCGGCCACAGCGGCGGGGTCGCGGTCATAGACGACCGCGGAGTGGCCGTCGCGCATGATGCGCCGGACGATGTTGGCCCCCATCCTGCCGAGGCCGATCATGCCCAACTGCATGGGCTGTGAGGTCGTCATGGCCTCATCCCTCCCTCGGGTGCCCGCGGCGTGCGCGGGGTGACTACTGCCGCATACCGTGTACGACCCCGCCACCGTAGTGCAAGGCTTCCCACATGAACTCCACGGAAGCGAACGACCCGACCCTCGCGCCGGCATGGGCGCGCCTGCGCGACCTGGCGATCGGCCTGCAGGACCGCGATCTCCGGGCACTTTTCGCCGAAGAGCCGGAGAGGGGGCCCGCATGGACCCTCGAGGCCGCGGGACTTCGCGCCGACTTCAGCAAGCAGCGCATCACGTACGACGTGATGTCGGCACTGCTGGACCTGGCGCGTGAGCAGGGTGTCCTCGCCAAGCGCGACGCGATGTTCGCCGGCGCGCACATCAACACGACGGAGGACCGCGCGGTCCTGCACACCGCGCTTCGGCTCCCCGCCGGCACCACGCGCGAAGTGGACGGTGTCGATGTAGCAGCGGAGGTGCGCGACGTCCTGGAGCGAATGGCCGACTTCTCCGATCGGGTGCGGGACGGCCGGTGGACGGGCGCGACCGGTGAGCGGATGCGCAATATCGTCAACATCGGCATCGGGGGATCGGACCTCGGCCCCGCGATGGCGTACGAGGCCTTGCGCTTCTACTCCGACCGGGACATGGTCTTCCGCTTCGTGTCCAATGTCGATCCGACGGACATCACAGAGGCACTGCGCGGCCTTGATCCCGCCCAGACGCTCTTCATCGTCGCTTCCAAGACGTTCGGCACTCAGGAGACCCTCACCAATGCCAAGGCGGCACGGGAGTGGATCGTGGACGCCCTGGGCGAGGGCGCGGTGGCGAAGCACTTCGTGGCCGTCTCCACGAATGCTGAGAGGGTCACGGCTTTCGGCATCCACGTCGCCAACATGTTCGGATTCTGGGACTGGGTGGGTGGCCGGTACTCGATGGACTCCGCCATCGGCCTGAGCACGATGATCGCCATCGGCCCCGGAAGATTTCGGGAAATGCTCGACGGCTTCCACGCGATGGATGAGCACTTCCGCCATGCGGATCCGGAGTCGAACATCCCGCTTCGGATGGGCTTGATCGCCGTCTGGAACAGGGACTTCCTGGATATCCCCACCAATGCGGTGCTTCCGTACGCCCAGTTCCTCTCTCGTTTCCCCGCCTACCTGCAGCAGCTCACGATGGAAAGCAACGGCAAGTCGGTGCGGATCGATGGCGCGCCGGTGGACTACAACACGGGGGCGATCTACTGGGGCGAGCCCGGGACGAATGGCCAGCACTCGTTCTACCAGCTACTCCACCAGGGAACCGAGATCGTCTCGTGCGACTTCATCCTCTTCGCGCAGGCTCTGGAGCCGGTTTTCGACATGCAGGACATGCTCGCTTCCAATGCGATCGCGCAGGCAGCTGTGCTCGCCTTCGGTCGGACGGCGGAAGAAGTTCGCGCGGACGGCACGCCCGAGGCGCTGGTGCCTCACAAGGTGATGCCGGGCAATCGGCCGTCGACGTTCATTCTCGCTGCCCGGCTGGAACCACATGCGCTTGGTGCGCTCATCGCACTGTATGAGCACAGTGTGTTCGTCCAGGGTGCGGTGTGGGGCATCGACAGCTTCGATCAGTGGGGCGTGGAGCTCGGCAAGGCAATGGCCAATTCGATTCTCCCGGACCTGCAGGATGCCGATCGACCACTCGACCGCGACTCTTCGACCGATGCCCTCATCCGGGCCTACCAGTCCATGCACGCACGTGGCTGATCGAGCGGTTTAGCCGCCGTCGGTGCCCCTGCGGCGCAGGTAGCGCTCGAATTCGCGCGCGATGGCCTCTCCACTGGCCTCGGGTAGGTCGGTCGTGTCGCGCGCCTCCTCGAGTTGTCGCACGTAGTCGGCGACCTCCTCGTCGTCAGCAGCGAGTTCGTCGACCCCGATTTCCCACGCGCGCGCCTCATCGACGAGATCGCCGAGCGGCACCGGGACGTCGAGAAGATCCTCCACGCGCCGCACCAGGGCGAGGGTGGCCTTGGGGGAGGGTGCCTGGGCGACGTAATGGGGAACGGCCGCCCAAAGGGAGACCGAAGGCAGTCCGCGGCGCGTGCACGCTTCCTGGAGAACCCCGACGATCCCGGTGGGCCCCTCGTAGTGGGAAGGCTCGACCCCGAGGCTGAGCGCGGTGCCGGGGTCGGTGGCGGTTCCGGTCACCGGTACCGGGCGGGAGTGCGGACTGTCGGACAGAAGTGCGCCGAGCGTGACCGAGAGCGTTACGCCCAATTCCGCAGCGAGGCCCAGGACCTCGTCCGTGAACTGGCGCCAGCGCATGTTGGGTTCGATGCCGTGGACGAGGACGACATCGCGCGCGGCCAGTGGCAAGCGCGCGACGTAGATGCGCGTCGTGGGCCAGGTGAGCTGGCGGACGCCTTCGTCGTCGAAGGCGATCATGGGTCGGTTCACCTGGTAGTCGTAGTAGTCCTCGGGATCGATCTCCGCCAGCGGCGTTGCTCCCCACGCATGGATCAGGTGATCGACGGCATCGCTTGCCGCGTCGCCGGCATCGTTCCACCCCTCGAATGCCGCGACAAGGACGGGATCGACGAGTTCGGGCAGGGCCTCGAATTCGATCATCCGGCCACCTCCGATCCACGCCATGCGCACCCCCGGCTCGCTCACCCTATGTCACAGCACGGCGGGGGAGCCCCGCGCCGCTAGCCTGCATCGCCATGGACCTCCCTCCTGCGGACCTCCCGGCTGCGGTGCTCTTCGACCTCGACGGCACGTTGCTGGACTCAGAGGACCTGTGGTGGGACGCAGAGCTTCGCGTGGTGGACCAGTGGGGAGGGACCTGGACCCGCGAGGATCAGGCGCATTGCCTCGGCGGCCCGCTGGATCGCGTCACGACGTACATGGCAGACAAGACCGGCTCCCCGCTCACGCCGGAGCAGATCGGGGTCGATCTCCTCACGACGATGGAGGCCCTCCTGCGCTCGGGGAACCTGCAGTGGCGCCCCGGGGCTCTGGAACTCCTCTCGGAATGCCGTGCGACGGGAGTGCCGACCGCCCTCGTCTCCGCATCGCATCGGCGACTGCTCGATGCAGTGTCCGATGCCGTCGCAGACCACCCCGGGATGCCCGATCCCGCATTCGATGTCACGGTCGCGGGGGATGAGGTCGATCAGGGCAAGCCGCACCCCGAGCCCTATCTCGCGGCGGCGCGCCGACTGGGTGTCCGCATCGCCGAGTGCATTGTCGTTGAGGACTCGCCCACGGGTGTGGCGTCGGGTCAAGCGAGTGGCGCCTACGTGCTTGCCGTGCCGCACATGGTTGCTGTGCCCCCGCATCCGCGGCGTTGGGTTGTGGAGACGCTCGACGGCGTGACACTCGGGGACCTGCGCTCCTGGGCTAGCCTCGCCGGATGACCGGCCACAGGGTGCTCTCCGCGGGCGACATCGTGCAGATCACGGACGACCGCGGCCGCCACCACACGCTGATCCTCCAGCCGGGGGCGAATTTCCACACGCATCGCGGGTCCATCGCCCACGACGATCTGCTCGGGCGTCCCGAGGGGATCGTCGTGACCACCACCGGCGGCACGGCGTACGTCGCCCTGCGCTCGCTTCTCGAGGATTTCGTCCTGTCGATGCCCCGTGGTGCTGCGGTCATCTATCCCAAGGATTCCGCGCGCATCGCGATGCTCACGGGGTTGCGGCCCGGGTGGTCCGTCCTCGAGGCCGGCGCGGGCTCGGGAGCGCTCACATGCACGCTCCTGCAGACGGTTGGGGACCAGGGTCGCGTCGTGTCGTGCGAGCGACGCCCGGACTTCGCTGAGACAGCACGTGCCAATGTCACGCGATGGTTCGGAGAGGCACCCGCGTCATGGAGCCTGCACGTCGGCGATCTCGCGGACCGACCGTGGGATCCTGCGCTCACGGGCACGTTCGATGCGGCCGTCCTGGACATGCTCGACCCGTGGGAACACATCGGCACCGTGTCCGGAGCGATTCGCCCCGGCGGGGTCCTCGTCGTGTACGTCGCCACCACCACGCAACTCTCCCGAATCGCCGAGGACCTGCGCGCAGACGGTCGCTGGACGGAGCCACGGGCGGAGGAGTCACTTGTGCGGACATGGCACCTCGAGGGCCTCGCCGTTCGCCCTGACCACCGGATGGTGGGTCACACCGGCTTCCTCCTGGCTGCGCGCCGACTCGCCGAAGGCACGGTTGCACCGCCCCGACGACGGCGGCCGGCCAAGGGGATGCCCGCGGCGACCCCGCCGACCACCGGCGCGTGACAGGCCAAGGCGCCCATGTGTGGGTAGGGTCGACGGGTCGGCTCGGGTCCAGGGCCGGCACGGACCAGGGAGGCGCGGCATGAGCGAGCGCGACCCAGCGATGCGCACACCTGAGGAGCGTCTGCGGGTGCTCGAGTCCGAGCTCGCGGCGGCCCAAGCACACAACGGCAGGCTCGTCGCCACCCTCCGTGACGCTCGAGAGCAGATCGTGGCACTCAAGTCCGAGGTCGACCGTCTGGCCGAACCCCCCGGCAGCTACGGGGTCTTCCTCGCACATCTGGACGATGGGTCCCTCGATGTGGCCGTCGCCGGACGCAAGATGCGGCTGGTGTCCACTCCCGATGTCGACGCTTCCGCCCTGCAGCCTGGCCAGGAGGTCATGCTCAACGAGGCCCTCAACATCGTCGGCGTCCGAGAGTTCGAGCGAATCGGCGAGATCGTCATGCTCAAGGAACTCCTGGCCGATGGCGAGCGCGCACTCGTGATCGGCCGAGCGGACGAGGAGCGCGTGGTCGGCCTCGCTGAGCCACTGCGCCAGCGCACTCTGCGCGCGGGGGATTCGCTGCTGATGGAGCCTCGCAGCGGATATGTCTTCGAGGTCATTCCCAAGTCCGAGGTGGAAGAACTCGTCCTCGAGGAGGTACCCGACGTCGACTACGCCGACATCGGCGGACTCGGCAGCCAGATCGACGCCATCAAGGACGCCGTGGAGCTGCCGTTCCTGCACCCCGAACTCTTCGAGGAGCATCGTCTCGCACCGCCCAAGGGGATCCTGCTCTACGGCCCACCCGGGTGCGGCAAGACGCTCATTGCCAAGGCCGTGGCCAACTCCCTGGCGAAGAAGGTGGCTGAGCGGACTGGACGCGAGGAGGGGCGTTCCTTCTTCCTCAACATCAAGGGCCCGGAGCTGCTCAACAAGTACGTCGGCGAGACCGAGCGCCATATTCGGCTCGTCTTCCAACGCGCACGGGAGAAGGCTTCTGAGGGCATGCCGGTCATCGTCTTCTTCGACGAGATGGACTCGCTCTTCCGCACGCGCGGATCAGGAGTCTCGAGCGATGTCGAGAACACCATCGTGCCGCAGCTGCTCAGCGAAATCGATGGCGTCGAGAGCCTGGAGAACGTCATCGTGATCGGGGCCTCCAACCGCGAGGACATGATCGACCCGGCCATCCTGCGTCCGGGTCGGCTCGATGTGAAGATCAAGATCCAGCGTCCGGATGCAGAGGCGGCACGCGACATCCTCAGCAAGTACCTCACACCGGACCTTCCCCTCCACGCGGACGACGTCGGCGAGCACGGGGGTGACGCCGAGACCACCTGTGCGGCCATGATCCAGCGCGCCGTCGAGCGGATGTACTCCGAAGAGGACGAGAACCGATTCCTCGAGGTCACCTATGCCAACGGTGACAAGGAGGTCCTCTACTTCAAGGACTTCAACTCCGGTGCCATGCTGGAGAACATCGTCGCTCGGGCCAAGAAGATGGCCATCAAGGATTTCCTGGACGTCGGCCAGAAGG